>NZ_JBVJMK010000010.1:93597-95888 GCF_055584245.1 Luteibacter sp. NPDC104163 | reverse complement strand
TTTTTCCCGCCCGCCCGGGCCCCCCCCCCCCCCCCCCCCCCCCGGGGGGGGGGGCGCGGGGGGGGGGGGGGGGGCCCCCCCGCCCCCCCCCCCCCCCCCCCCCGCCCCCCCCCCCCCCCCGGCCGGCGGCCGGGGGCTGAATGTCCATGCAATCGTCACCCCCGGGGGTTACGCTGGGCGCTGCAAACTGGTACGGGGGCGTGTATCATGGCGCGCCCCTTTTATCTCTTTATCCGTAAAGAAGGATATATACCCCCGATGAGCAGCTACCTCTTCACCTCCGAGTCGGTCTCCGAAGGCCATCCGGACAAGATCGCCGACCAGATCTCCGACGCCGTCCTCGACGCCATCCTGGCGCAGGATCCGCGCGCTCGCGTGGCCTGCGAAACGCTGGTGAAGACCGGCGTGGCCATCGTCGCGGGTGAAATCACCACCAGCGCCTGGATCGACCTGGAAGCGCTGACCCGTAACGTCATCCTCGACATCGGCTACAACTCGTCCGACGTCGGCTTCGACGGCGCGACCTGCGGCGTCCTCAACCTGATCGGCAAGCAGTCGCCGGACATCAACCAGGGCGTGGACCGCAAGAAGCCGGAAGAACAGGGCGCTGGCGACCAGGGCCTGATGTTCGGCTACGCCACCAACGAGACCAGCGAGTTCATGCCGGCCGCGATCCACCTGAGCCACCGCCTCGTGGAGCAGCAGGCCAAGGTCCGCAAGAAGAAGAACTCGCCGCTGCCGTGGCTGCGCCCGGACGCGAAGAGCCAGGTCACCCTGCGCTACAACGAAGCCGGTGAGGCCATCGCCATCGACGCCGTCGTGCTCTCGACCCAGCACGATCCGGGCGTGAAGCAGAAGGACCTGATCGAAGGCGTGCGCGAGCTGATCCTGAAGCCCGTGCTGCCGGCGAAGCTCCTGCACAAGGACACCAAGTTCCACATCAACCCGACCGGCAAGTTCGTGATCGGCGGCCCGGTGGGCGATTGCGGCCTGACCGGTCGCAAGATCATCGTCGACACCTACGGCGGCTGGGCCCGTCACGGTGGTGGCGCGTTCTCGGGTAAGGATCCGTCGAAGGTCGACCGTTCGGCCGCCTACGCCGCGCGCTACGTCGCCAAGAACATCGTGGCTGCCGGCCTGGCCGACCGTTGCGAAATCCAGGTGAGCTACGCGATCGGCGTGGCCGAGCCGACCTCGATCTCGGTGACCACCTTCGGTACCGGCAAGATTTCGGACGACAAGATCGAGAAGCTGGTCCGCAAGCACTTCGACCTGCGCCCGTTCGGCATCATCAAGATGCTCGACCTGGTCCACCCGATGTACCAGGCCACGGCATCCTACGGCCACTTCGGCCGCAAGCCGTTCGAGATGAAGGCCGCCGATGGCAGCACCTTCACCGCGTTCTCGTGGGAAAAGACCGACCGCGCCGAGCTCCTCCGTGACGCGGCCGGCCTGGGTGGCAAGGCTGTGCGTAAATAAGCCAGCAAGCCACGCGTTGAACGAGACGGGCGCCCCAGGGCGCCCGTTTTCGTTTCACACCCGCCGGGGTCACAACGGCTTCATCAGCAGGATGCGACACCAGAGGGAGTTCCAAACGGAGACAACCCCATGGCACTTCGCCTCCCCCACCTGCTGCTCGCGGCGAGCCTCGCCGCCACCCTGCCCTTCGCGGCGCTCGCCGATACCCAGGAGAAGGACAGCCAGGGCGGCACGCCCACCGACGCGGGCTTCTACCAGAACGCGACCGGCGCGAACGTCGCGGAGATCGAGCTGAGCCAGCTGGCGCTCAAGCAGGGTTCGTCCGCCAAAGTGAAGCAGTTCGCGCAGAAGATGGTCGATGACCACACCAAGGCGAATGAGAAGCTGGAAAGCCTGCGCAATGGCGACAAGGGCTATTCGACCACGACGTCCCCGCCGCCCGATGCGCAGAAGGACATCGACGCGCTGAAGTTGCTCAACGGGAAGGAGTTCGACCGCCAGTACGCGAAGGTCATGGTCGCCGGCCATGAGAAGGCCGTGGCGATGTTCGAGGTCGAAGCGGAGAAGGGCTCGAACCCGGCGATGAAGGCGTTCGCGAAGGAAACGCTGCCGACGATCAGGGAACACCAGAAGATGGCCAAGGCGCTGCCGAAGTAACGCAGCGCAGCTCCTATGCTGTCGTGGGGGGGGGCGGGGGGGGGGGGGGGGGGGGGGGGGCCCCCCCCCCCGCCCCCCCCCGCCCCCCCCCCCCGGGGCGGGGTGGAAGGGGGGGAGGCGGGGGGGGGGCAAAAGCAGGGGGAGCCGCGCCCACC
>NZ_JBVJMK010000010.1:0-93587 GCF_055584245.1 Luteibacter sp. NPDC104163 | reverse complement strand
CGGGGGCCGTTAGGGCCCATAACGTTGGGCACCCCTCAACCCGCCGGGGGGCGGGCGCTGGCGCGCGATGGGTGCTTGCGGCCAGGTCCATCGCGCGCAAGCGCGCTCCCACAAGGAAGGGTCGCACAAGGGATGGGAGGCGCTAGCTCAGGCGTTGCGGTTGCTGCCGGAGAGCACGTCGACCCATACGGCGAGCACCAGGATCACGCCCTTGATGATCATCTGCCAGGAATTGTCGACGTCCATGAGCTGCATGCCGCTGTCGAGGCTGGCCATGACCAGGGCGCCGATCAACGCGCCGTAGACCGTGCCCGAACCACCGCGCATGGACGTGCCGCCGATGAAGCAGGCGGAGATGGCATCCAGTTCGCCACCCGTGCCCGCCGAGGGCGAACCCGAGCCGGTGCGCGCGACCGTGATGATGCCGGCGAAAGCGCACATCAGGCCCATGATGGCGAACACCACCAGCTTCACCCGGCCTACGTTCACGCCGGACAGCCGCGTGGCCTCCATGTTGCCGCCCACCGCGTAGATGTGCCGGCCGAACACGGTCTGGGTCGAGACGTACGTGAACACCGCGAGCAGCGCCAGCAGGATCATCACCGGGATGGGGATGCCGTTGGCATCGTTGAGCATGCGGATGAAGCCAAAGATCACCGCACCGATGATGATGAGGCGCGCGACATCGATCCACATGGCGGCCTGGTGGAGCCCGAGCTTCGAACGGCGCATCCGGCGCCGGACCGTCAGGCCGACCATTGCGAGGAAAATGATGCCGCCCACCCACTGCGAGAGACCGACGGGCACGAAGCCCTGGCCCAGCTGCACGAGGTCATCCGGGGCCGGCGCGATCGTCGAGCTGCCGGTGATGTAAAGCACGATGCCGCGGAACGCGAGCATGCCACCCAGGCCGACGATGAATGACGGCACCCGCATCTTCGTCACGATGAAGCCGTTGAACGCGCCGATCAGCATGCCCAGCAAGAGCACCGCGCCGATGGAGGGCCACGTGCCCCAACCCATGTTCACGGTGAGAATGGCAACCACGCCGCCCAGCAAGCCTAGCTGCGAGCCGATGGAGAGGTCGATCTCACCGGCGATGATGATGAACACCATGCCGCAGGCGAGCATGCCGGTGATGGCCATCTGCCGGAACAGGTTGGAGAGGTTGTTCGGCGTGATGAAGGCCTGGTCGGTCTTCACGTGGAAGAACACCCAGATCACGGCGACGGCGATGAGCAACGCCAGGATCTTGTAGCGGACGAACAGTTGCTGGACTTTCTGGGACTGCATGGAAGGCTTCCCTGGTGACGCGTGGAATGGTGGTAGGGATCAGGCCGCGTGCGCGGGCCCTTCGGCGGCATGGGAAATCGCCGCGGCGAGCACCTGCTCCTGGGTGAGGCCAACGTTCTTGAAGTCACCGCGAAGCTTGCCCTCGCCGACGACCAGGACGCGATCGCTGACGCCAAGCACCTCGGGCATCTCCGACGAGACCATGATGATGGCCACGCCCTTGGCGGCCAGCTCGAACATGAGCGTGTAGATGTCGTACTTGGAACCGACATCGACGCCGCGGGTGGGCTCGTCGAGGATGAGTACCTTCGGCGAGGGCAACAGCATCTTGGTGAGCACCGCCTTCTGCTGGTTACCGCCCGACAGCCCCTGGATGGCGAGCTCGGGGCTCGCGGTCTTCACCCGCAGGCGCTTGATCTCGGCATCGATCACGGCCATCTCGGCCTGGCGATCGATCTGCCCCGCGTGGGCGTAATGCGATAGCGTGGCCAGCGTGATGTTATCGCCCACGCCGAGCAGCGGGACGATGCCCTGGCGCTTGCGATCTTCGGGGACCAGGGACAGGCCGGCCTTGATCGCCTGCTCGGGATTCTTCACCTTTATCGGCTTGCCCTCGAGGATGAGCTCCGCCTCGGAACGGCCCGGGTAGGCACCGAATATCGCGGAAACCAGCTCGGTGCGGCCGGCACCAACGAGGCCCGCGATACCGACGATCTCGCCGCGGCGCACCTGGAACGAAATATCGTCCACGCGCTTGCGGTTCGGGTTGGCGACGTCCCAGCAGGTGACATGCCTGGCTTCGAACACCACCTCGCCGATATCGTGTTCCATCTTCGGGAACAGGTTCTCGATCTCGCGGCCGACCATCGCCGTGATGATCGAATGCGTGGTCATCTCGCTCATCGGCTTAGTGACGATGTGCTTGCCATCACGGATGACCGTCACCGTATCGCACACGCGCGCGACTTCATCGAGCTTGTGTGAGATGTAGACACAGGCCACGCCGTCGCGCTTCAGGTCCTCGATGATCGACAGCAGCGTATCGGTCTCGGACGAGGTCAGCGACGATGAGGGTTCATCGAGGATCAGCAGCCGGGCGTTCTTCACCAGCGCCTTCGCGATCTCGAACAACTGCTGGTAGCCACCGCCGTAATTCATCACCGGGGCGGCGACGTTCACGTCCTTCAGCTTCAGCCGGGCCAGCAAGGCCTCGGCCTTGGCGTACATGGCGTCGTAATCCATGACGCCGCCGAACTTGCGGATCTCGTTGCCCAGGAAGATGTTCTCGGCGACCGACAGCTGCGGCACCAGCATCAGTTCCTGGTGGATGATGACGATGCCGGCGTCCTCGCTGTCGCGCACCGAATGCGCCCTCAGCGGCTTGCCATCGAACAGGATCTCGCCTTCCCAGGTGCCGTAGGGATAGACACCGGACAGGACTTTCATGAGGGTGGACTTGCCGGCGCCATTTTCACCGCACAGACCCACGCATTCACCCGGCCGCACGGCCAGGTTGATGCCATTGAGCGCGCGCACGCCAGAGAACTCCTTGACGATATTGCGCATCTCGAACAGGTATTCGCTCACTTTCGGGCCTTCTGTTTGCTGGGGCGCGAGCGCGCTCCCACAAGAGCCTTTGCCGCACGGGAACTGTGGGAGCGCGCTTGCGCGCGATGTGTGCTTGCGACAAGACCTATCGCGCGCAAGCGCGCTCCCACAATAGCGGGCGGGTTACTGACCCACCTGCGCCTGGGTGTAGAAGCCATCCTTCACCACGAGGTCGACGTTCTGCTTCGTGAGCAGGGTCGGGGTGAGCAGGATCGTGTCCACGTCCTTCTTGCCGTTGTTCATCTTCGAGGTGAAGGTCGGCGCCTCGCCCTTGGCGAACTGCACGGCGAGGTTCGCGGCGTCGGTGGCGATGGTCTTGATCGGCTTGTACACCGTCATGGCCTGGGTGCCGGCCTTGATGCGCTTGACCGCGGCGAGATCGGCATCCTGGCCCGACACGGCCACCTTGCCGGCCAGCTTCTGGCCGTTGAGCGCGGCGATGGCGCCGCCGGCGGTGCCGTCGTTCGAGGCAACGATGCCCTGGATGTTGTTCTTGTTCGCCGTGAGCGCGTTCTCGATGATCGACTGCGCCTTCGAGGCCAGCCATTCATCGGTCCACTGCTGGCCGACGATCTTGATGGCACCGCTCTTCACCAGCGGATCCAGCACCTTCATCTGGCCTTCGCGCAGGATCTTGGCGTTGTTATCGGTCGGTGCGCCGCCGAGCAGGAAGAAATTGCCCTTGCCACCCGTGGCATCGACCACGCCCTTCGCCTGCATCTCGCCCACTTTCTCGTTATCGAACGAGATGTAGGCGTCGACATCAGCGTTGAGGATGAGGCGGTCGTACGAAATCACCTTGATGCCGGCCTTCTTCGCTTCGGTCACCACGGTGGTCAGCGTCTTCGCATTGAACGGGACGATGACGATGACATCGACCTTGCGCGCGATCAGGTTCTCGATCTGCTGGATCTGCTTCTGCTCGTTGGCATCGGCGGACTGCACGGACACCGTGCCGCCCTTGGCTTCCACGGCCGCCTTGAAATAATCGCGATCACGGGTCCAGCGCTCGACGCGGAGGTCATCGATGGAAAAACCGATGACCGGCTTCTCCTTGCTCGCGTGGGCCTGCGGCGCGAAAACGCCGGCGGCCACCATCGATACGGCCAGCAACGTGTGTAGGGCCTTCTGCTTCATGCTGTTCTCCATCTACTTATGGAATCGCCCTTTCAGGACGGGCGGAATTCGTCGCTACGGGCGGCGTCGGTATACAGCGGCTTGAGTTGCTCGTACGAGCGGCGGAACAAAGGGTGGCGCGTTTGCAGGAAATAAGCATGACGCGCTGCATCGGGCTCGCGTACGGCGGTGACCGGCGGCATGGGGCATACCTCGTCCAGCGACGCGTCCGGCTCGACAGCCAGGCGCGCCAGCCGGGCGGCGCCCAGCGCGGGGCCTACCTCGCCACCTGAACGCAGGACCAGGGTCTTGCCGATAATGTCGGCCAGCATCTGCGTCCAGTAGTGGCTGCGCGAGCCCCCGCCAATCACGGTGATGTCGTCGGCCACCAGCCCGGTACCTTCGACGGCCAGCAAGCCGTCGAGCAGGCCCAGCCCGACACCTTCGAGCGTGGCATGGGCGAGATCGGCGCGATCCGTATCCGGGCCCAGGTTCGTGAACGAGCCACGGGCGTGCGGGTTGTTATGCGGCGTCCGCTCGCCCGTGAGATACGGCAGGAACATCGGCCCATTGCGCTGCCAGCCCGCCTGTTCAGCATCGGCGAGCAGTGCGCCGACATCCGGGTAGCCGGTGAGGCGCGCGGTGAAATCGAGGCAGCTGGCCGCGTTCAGCATCACCGACATGAGGTGCCATGTGTCGGGCAAGGCGTGGCAGAAACTGTGCACGGCCGTTTCGGGACTGGCGCGGAATCCGTCGGAAACAGCGAAATAGACACCCGACGTGCCAAGTGAAAGCATGGCCTGGCCGTGGCGCACGATGCCGACACCCACGGCACCCGCGGCGTTATCACCGCCGCCGGCGGCGACCGGCACCGTATCCATGCCCCAGCGTTCGGCGAGCTCCTTGCGCAGGCGCCCCGCGGGCTGCGAACCCTCGAACACCTCGGGCATGTGCGATCGGTCCAGCCCGGTCGCGGCAAGCATGGCATCGCTCCACTGGCGTTTCCGCACATCGAGCCACAACGTACCGGCCGCATCCGAGGCGTCGGTCATGTATTCGCCCGTGAGTTGCAACCGCAGGTAATCCTTCGGCAGGAGCACCTTCGCAACGCGCGAGAAAACATCGGGCTCGTGCCTGCGCACCCACGCCAGCTTGGGCGCGGTGAAACCGGGCATGGCCAGGTTGCCGGTGACTTCACGGAAGCCGGGCACCTTCTCCAGTTCGGCGCATTCGACATCCGAACGGCCGTCGTTCCACAGGATGGCGGGTCGCAAAACCTTGTCGGAGCGGTCGAGCAGCGTCGCACCGTGCATCTGCCCGGACAGGCCGATGGCGGCGACGCGACGCGCATCCATGCCCTGCAACACCTCACCCACCGCCGCTTCCGTCGCGGCCCACCACGCGGCCGGGTCCTGTTCGGACCAGCGCGGATGCGGGTGGGCGACGGTAAGGGGACTCGACGCGCTGGCGCGCACGGCGCCGGCGTCGTCGATGAGCACGGCCTTGACCGAGGATGTACCGAGGTCGATGCCGAGGTACAGGCGTGCTGATGCTTCCATGTCAGGCTTCATATCACCCATAGATATAGCGGTTGATGATGTTTTCGAGCAACTCCTGGTGGCCCGATACATGTTTCGGGTGCAGATCCCGTGCGATTGCTTCATCGCTGAGCGAGGCGAGCGTGAAGCCACCATTGAGGATCTTCGTACCGAGATCGGCATCCCACCCGGCGTAACGCTTCGCTTTCAACTCGGCCAGCGTGTCTTTCTCAACCATCTTCACCGCCCGCTCGAGGCCGAGGGCCAGCGTGTCGATGGCGCCGATGTGGCCATGGAAAAGATCCGCCGCATCGTGGCTCTGGCGGCGCACCTTGGTATCGAAGTTGAAGCCGCCGGTAGTAAATCCACCCGCCTTGAGGATCTCGTAAGTGACCAGGGTCATTTCTTCCACGCTGTTCGGGAACTGGTCGGTGTCCCAGCCATTCTGCGGGTCGCCGCGGTTGGCATCGATCGAACCGAACAGGCCCATGGCGATCGAGGTCGCCACTTCATGGTGGAACGAGTGTCCTGCGAGCGTCGCGTGATTCGCTTCGAGATTCGTCTTCACTTCGTTCTCGAGCCCGAACTCCTTGAGGAAGCCGTAGACCGTGGCGGTGTCGTAGTCGTACTGGTGCTTCGTCGGCTCCTGCGGCTTGGGTTCGATCAGGATCGTGCCCTTGAAACCCAGCTTGTGCTTGTGCTCCACCACCATCTGGAAGAACCGGCCGAGCTGCGCGCGCTCGCGTTTCAGGTCGGTGTTGAGCAGCGTGTCGTAGCCCTCGCGGCCGCCCCACAGCACGTAGTTGGCACCGCCGAGGCGGTGCGTAGCCTCCATGGCGTGGCGCACCTGCGTGGCCGCATAGGCGAACACCTCGGGCTGCGGATTGGTCGCGGCACCTGCGGCGTAGCGCGGGTTGCTGAACACGTTGGCCGTGCCCCAGAGCAGTTTCATGCCGGTGTCGGCCTGCTTCTTCTCGAGCACATCGACCATGGCCGCGAAGTTCGCCTTGTACTCGGCGAGGCTGTTGCCTTCGGGCGCCACATCGGTGTCGTGGAACGTGTAATACGGGACGCCGAGGCGCGAGAAGAAGTCGAACGCGGCATCGGCTTTCTCGCGCGCCTTCGCCATCGGCTCGCCGGCCTGCTGCCACGGACGCTCGAAGGTGCCCGCACCGAAGACGTCGGAACCCGGCCAGACGAACGTGTGCCAGTAACACACGGCGAGGCGCAGGTGCTCGGCCATCGTCTTGCCCAACAGTTTGCGGTTGGCATCGTAATGGTGGAACGCCAGCGGGTTATCGGAACCCGGGCCTTCGAACGCGATTTTCGGAATGCTGGAGAAGTACGACATAACGATTCCTTGACAAACATGGGGACGAATCCTACCGATGCTCTCCAGCGGCGCGCTTTGACGCAATTGCGTTTTCCCGCGCGCTTGCCAGCCTTTTTCCTGCCGCGATGCGTCATGGCCTCGGGCGGCGTTCCCTGCTACTTTTCCTGCTCATGGCACCGCATCGCATCGCACTGCTGTTCAATGCCAACAAGGTGTATGACCGCCAGGTCATCGCAGGTATTGGTCATTACCTCAACAGCACCCGGGTCGAATGGGATCTCTTCCTCGAAGAAGATTTCCGCAGCCGCATGCGCGACATCCACCAGTTCAAGGGCGACGGCGTCATCGCCGATTTCGACGACCCCGAGGCCGAGGACGCCCTGCGCGAGCTGCACATTCCCGTGGTCGCGGTGGGCGGGTCGTATGAAAACCCGGCGGACTACCCGGTCGGCGTGCCCTATATCGCCACCGATAACGCCCGCCTCGTCCGGCTCGCCTACGATCACCTGATCGAGCAGGGCCTGTCGCGTTTCGCGCTGTATGGCGTGCCGAGCGCAGCCGGCAATCGCTGGGCCCGGGAGCGTGAACACGCGTTCCAGCGCATCGTGGCCGCGGAGAAGGTCGAAGGCATCGTGTACGAAGGCTCGCCGACCAGCGCCGGCGGCTGGGGCGAGGCGGTGGAACACCTCGTGGAATGGCTCTCCGGCCTGCCCAAGCCCATCGGCATCATCGCCGTTACCGACGCCCGTGCCCGCCAGCTGCTGCAGGCCTGCGTCATCGGTGGCATCGCCGTGCCGGAACAGATCGCGATCGTCGGGATCGATAATGATCCGATGGCACAGCTGCTCAACCGCATCCCGCTCACGTCGGTCATCCAGGGCGCCGAGGAGATGGGCCGCACGGCGGCCCACGTGCTGCACCAGATGTTGCGCGGCATGGATTGCTCCACCACCCGCGTGATCGTCCCGCCCGTCGGCATCAACGTGCAGGTCTCCAGCCGTTTCCAGCCGATGCGCAGCCCGCACGTCATGCGCGCCAGCCATTACATCCGCCAGTACGGCTGCCTTGGCATCAAGACCGAGCAGGTGGCCGACTATGTCGGCGTCTCACGCACCGTGCTGGAGGAACACTTCAAGCGCGAGCTGAAGCAGACCGTCCACCAGGCGATCCTTAAGCACAAGCTCGATACGGCCTGCGATCTCATCGTGAACGGCGATACCACGCTCGCGGATATCGCCATCCGTTGCGGCTTCACATCCCTGCAATACATGTATGCGGTATTTCGTCGCGAATACGACTGCACACCGCGCCAATACCTCGAAACCCACCGCAAGACGGCCGCGACCTGACAGTCACGACCGGCACGGAACCGTCCCTTCCCGATGCCTATTTCCGAACCTACCGCCTGGGGCATGCTGCCCGACGGACGCCCCCTCCATCGCTGGACCCTGCGCAATGCGCGTGGTGCCCGTGTCGACATCAGTGACCTCGGCGCCACCCTGCTCTCGTGGCAGGCGCCCGATCGCCAGGGCCAGCTCGGCGAAGTATTGCTTGGCCACCCCGATGCCGCGCATTACCTTGCGGCCAACGCGTTCATGGGCGGGATCGTGGGGCGCTGGGCGAACCGTATCCGCGGCGGCCGTTTCGAACTCGACGGGATCGAGCACCGGATCGACCGCAACGATGGGAACAACCATCTCCACGGTGGCCATGATGGATTCCACGCACGCGCCTGGGATGTCGACCCCGATGGCGATGCGCTCCTGCTGAACCTGGTTTCGCCAGAAGGCGACGGCGGTTTCCCCGGGGAGGTGCGCGTCCAGCTGCGCGTCAGCCTGGACGACGATGGCGCGCTCGAACTGCGTTACGAGGCGACGACGGACGCCCCCACTCCGCTCAGCCTCACGGCGCACCCGTATTTCAACCTGAACGACCGCCGCCCGGACATCCGGGACCACGTCATCCGGATCGACGCCGAAGAGTTCTTCGCCGCGGACGCGGAGGCGATCCCGACCGACCGCCAGCATGTTTCAGGCACCGCGTTCGACTTCCGCGAACCCGCCCCGATCGGGTCGCGCCTGCACTGGCCCGATCCGCAGCTGCGCCTGGCCGGCGGTTTCGATCACTGCTACGTACCGCGCGGGGCCGTGGGCAACGCACCGCGGGTCGTGGCGGTGGTGACCGAACCCTCCAGCGGGCGGCGTCTCACGGTGGAGACGGACCGCGCCGGGCTGCAGTTCTACAGCGGGCAGAAGCTGGGTGGCCAGGTGAACCGTGATGGCCACCCCTATAGCGCCTTTGCCGGGTTCGCCCTGGAGGCGGAGGCGTTCCCGAACCAGGTGAACATGCCCGGGATCGCCGAGGCCGCGATCCTCCGGCCCGGCGCCACCTACCGCCAGCTGACCCGTTACCGCCTCGATACCCTGTAAAATAGGCGGATGTCTCTTATCCAGATCCTTGGCCTCGACTACAGCGTCGGCGGCCCCCTCCTGCTTGAACACGTCGATCTCTCCCTCGACCTGGGCGAGCGCGTCTGTATCGTCGGCCGCAATGGCGCCGGCAAGTCCACGCTGATGAAGCTGATCGCCGGGGAGCTCAAGCCCGACGATGGCGAGATCCGGCTGCAGGGCGGCACCCGCGTGGCGAGGCTGACCCAGGAAGTGCCGCAGGACACCGCCGGCACCGTGTTCGACGTGGTCGCTGAGGGCCTGGGCGAGCTGGGCCACCTGCTGGCCCGCTACCACCACATGCTCGATGAGGGCGACATGGACGGCCTGGGCGAGGTGCAGTCACAGATCGAGGCGCACAACGCCTGGGACCTGGACGCGCACGTCGAGAACATCATCGAGAAGCTCGAGCTGCCCGGCCATACGGACTTCGCCGACCTCTCCGGCGGCATGAAGCGCCGCGTGCTGCTGGGCCAGGCCCTCGTACGCGACCCGAACCTGCTCCTGCTCGACGAGCCCACCAACCACCTCGACATCGAGGCGATCGCGTGGCTCGAGGGCTTCCTGAAGGGTTTCGCCGGCGCCATCGTCTTCATCACCCATGACCGCAGCTTCCTGCGCTCGCTGGCCACGCGCATCGTGGAAATCGACCGCGGCCAGGTCTCGAGCTGGCCGGGTGATTACGACAACTACCTGCGCCGCCGCGAAGAGCGCCTGCATGCCGAAGCACAGGCGAATGCGCACTTCGACCGCAAGCTGGCCCAGGAAGAAGTCTGGATCCGCCAGGGCATCAAGGCGCGCCGTACCCGTAACGAGGGCCGCGTGCGCGCGTTGAAGGCCATGCGCCGCGAGCGCTCCGAGCGCCGCGAGGGCCAGGGCAACGCGAAGATGACGATGGCCAACGCGCAGGCCTCCGGCCGCAAGGTCGTCGAGACGAAGCACGTGACCCAGGCCTATGACGGCCGCACGCTGATCCGCGATTTCTCGACCACGATCATGCGCGGTGACCGCGTGGGCATCATGGGCCCGAACGGTGCCGGCAAGTCCACGCTGCTGAAGATCATGCTGGGCCAGCTGGAGCCGCAGGAAGGTACCGTGATCCTCGGCACCGGGCTCGAGATCGCTTACTTCGACCAGCACCGCATCGCGCTGGACGATCGGATGAATGCGCTCGACAACGTGGCCGAAGGCCGCGAATACATCGAGCTGAACGGCCAGCGCAAGCACATCATCGGCTACCTGCAGGACTTCCTGTTCTCGCCCGAACGTGCGCGTGCGCCGATCACCCGCCTCTCGGGTGGCGAGCGCAACCGCCTGCTGCTCGCCAAGCTGTTCGCCCAGCCATCCAACCTGCTGGTGATGGACGAACCGACCAACGACCTCGACGTGGAAACGCTGGAGCTGCTGGAAGAGCTGCTCGGCGAATACACCGGCACGTTGCTGCTCGTGTCGCACGATCGAGACTTCATCGACAACGTCGTTACCAGCACGCTCGTGCTGGAAGGCGATGGCGAGATCGGTGAGTACGTCGGTGGCTACAGCGACTGGCTGCGGCAGAAGCCGGTGGTGGCTGCGGCGAAGGCTGCGGCCGCCGCCGTAGCGAAGCCCGCCGCCACGGTGGCCGCGCCCGCTCCCGCACCGGCGCCTGTCGTGGCGAAGAAGAAGCTCTCGTTCAAGGAACAGCGCGAGCTGGACCTGCTACCCGCGAAGCTCGAAGAGCTGGAGACCGCGATCGCGAAACGCACCGAAGCGATGAACGATCCGAAGTATTACCAGCAGGACGCGGCCGCGATTACGCGCGGCAACGAAGAACTGGCGAAGCTGCAGGCCGAACTCGACACCGCCTTCGCACGGTGGGAAGAACTGGAAGGCTGATCGCGCGCAAGCGCGCTCCCACAGGGCTGCGATAACCTTGTGGGGGCGCGCCCGCGCGCGATAGATCTGGCGGCCCTCGAAACAGCATCGCTCGCAAGCTCACTCCCACAGGCTCGCAGCGACCTCGTGGGAGCGCGCTTGCGCGCGATGGATCCGCGATAGCGTCCGTTAAAGCCGGAACACCTCAACCACCCGCGCCAGCTCCGCCGCCTGATCCTCGAGGCTCTTCGCCGCCGCGGCGGCCTCTTCCACCAGCGCGGAATTCTGCTGGGTGGAATCATCCATGCGTGATACGGCCTGGTTGATCTGGCCGATCTGCTCCGACTGGGCGGTGGACGCGCGGCTGATGTCGCCCATCAGGTCCGCCACGTCGCGGATGCGTCCGATCACGGCCTGCATGTTGTGGCCCGCCTCGGTGACCAGGCCATGCCCGGCATCCACCTGCGCGACCGACTCGGTGATCAACGCCTCGATCTCCTTTGCCGCCGTCGCACTCCGCTGCGCGAGGTTACGCACTTCCTCGGCCACCACGGCGAAGCCCTTGCCCTGCTCGCCGGCGCGAGCGGCTTCCACCGCGGCGTTGAGTGCCAGGATGTTCGTCTGGAACGAAATGCCGTTGATGATGCCGATGACATCGGCGATACGCTGCGCGGAGGCCTGGATGCCGTTCATCGACGCGACGGCCTCGGCCATCGCCCCCGCCTCCTGCTGGACGGCGACGCTGGCGCCTTCGGCGAGCGCACTGGCGCGTGCCGCGTTGCCTGCGTTGTCGCGCACCGTCCGGGTCAGCACATCGAGGCTCGCCGCGGTCATCTGCAACTCGGCGGCCTGCCGCTCGGTGCGCATCGACAGGTCGGTGTTGCCAGCGGCGATCTCGGAGGTGCTGCTGGTCATGCTGCCGGTCGCGCGGCGCACGGAATCGGCGATCGAACCGAGGCCGTCGCCAATGCCGTCGATCGCGTTCATGAGCTGGCCGATCTCATCGCCGCGCGTAGAGGCGAGCCGTGCGGTGAGGTCGCCCTCGGCGAGGCGGCTGGCCGCCTGCACCGCAGCGGACAGCGGCCGGGTGATGCGCATGCGGATAGCGATGAACAGCAGGACGCAGAGCACGCCGACGATCACCAGGCTGCTGCCGATCGCGGCGTTACGCAGCTGGCGCACCGGTGCATAAAGCTCATCCATGTCCACGGTGCCCGTGACCATCCAGTGCCACGCCGGGTCGGTCGCGAACACGGCGAGACGCTCCACGTCACGCCCATCCACGGCCACGCGATAGCGCGCCTCGCCCTTCCCTGCCGAAAGCATCGGCGCGTAAACCGGCTTGCCGTCCACGCCAAGCAAGGTCAGCGCCGCCCCATCCGCCTGGCCAGCGGCGTCCGCCAGCGCGGGATCCACGATATACGAGCCATAGCGCTTGCCCGCGCTCGCGTCGATCACCGAGTAGTGACCAGTCTCACCGATGCGGATGGATGCGATCTGCTCGCGCAGCGCATCCATTTCCTTGCTGATCTCCACGCCGACGAACCACACGCCGATGACGTTGCCCGAGGCATCGCGGATCGGTTCGTAACGGGTGATGTAGGGCTTGCCGAACAGGATCGCCGGACCACCGTAGCCCTTTCCGGCCAGCAGCAGCGGGAACGCCGGGTGCGCGTGGTCGATCGAGGTGCCGACGGCGCGCGAGCCATCCTGCTTCTTCAGCGAGGTGGTCACGCGGATGAAGTCCTGGCCATCGCGCACGAACATCGTGGCCACCACGTGGGCGCGGTCGGAGAACTCATCCACGACGGTGAAGTCGCCATTGATGGCCTTCCCGCCCAGAGTCATCGTGGGCACGGTGCGCTCGCCCATGGTCACCCGGTGCACGGTGTCGGTCGCCAGCTTGTTCGCGGGGAAATAGCTCTCGAACACGGCAAGGAAGCGATCCGACTCCGCCAGCAGCGCGCCGCTGAACGTGTTCACCATGGCGATGATGGCGTGGTTGCCGCGGCCCAGGTCGTCGCGCGAACGTGTCTCGAGCTCGTGCGAGACGCGGGTCGTGACGAGCACGGTCAGCAGCGCGATGCCAAGGGAGACGATGGCCACGACCAGCAGCGTAAGGCGCGCGCCCACGCTGAGGCCGCGCCAGCGGGCGCGACGGAGGGTGTCTTTCATGGGGAACCTGCTTCGAAAACTGAGGAGCCGCAAGAAATGCAGCCCATGTAACGGCGTTTTCGGCAGGGTTACAGTTTGCTTTAATCGCGGGGAACGGTGAGACGCTTATCGCGCGCAAGCGCGCTCCCACAAGGCTACGAGGACCAGCCCTTTGTGGGAGCGCGCTTGCGCGCGATGGGGTTACGTCAACCCGTATTCTGCAGCCCCTGCGACACCCCGTTCACGCAGGCGACCAGCGCATTGAGCAGGGCATCGTCTTTCCCGCCCGTGGCGCGCCAGCGCTTCAGCAGGTCGACCTGGAGCAGGCTCATCGGGTCGACGTACGGGTTGCGCAGGCGGATCGACGTGGCCAGCCGCGGCTCGCGCTGGAGCAGTTCCTTCGCGCCCTTCAGCTTGAGTACCCAGCGCACCGTCCGCTCGAACTCCTCGCGGATCTTCGGGAAGAAGCGCGCATGCAGGGGCCCGGCGAGTTCGGAGAAGGCCTCGGCGATGTCGATATCCGCCTTGGCCAGCACCATCTCGACATCGTCGAGCATGGTGGTGAAGAACGGCCACTCGTGCGCCATGCGGCCCAGCACCTCCTCACCGGATTCCTTCGCCACCGCCTCCAGCGCGCTGCCCAGGCCATACCAGCCGGTGAGCACCGCGCGGCACTGGGTCCAGGAAAACACCCACGGGATCGCGCGCAGGTCCTCGACGCCCTTCATGCTGCGCCGCCTTGCGGGGCGCGAGCCCAGCGTCATGCGTTCGATCACATCGATCGGCGTGGCGCCGCGGAAGTAATCGACGAAGCCATCCATGTCGACGAATGCACGGTACGCCTTGCGGCTTTCGTCGGAGAGACGAACCATCACGTCCTTCCAGCCGGCCTCGCGCACCTCCGGGCCGCGCGGACGCAGCGAGGCACGCATGACCGCACCCAGGGTCTGCTCGAGGTTGCGCACGGCCAGGGCGCGAATACCGTACTTGCGGTGGATGACCTCACCCTGCTCGGTCACGCGCAGGACGCCACCGACGGAACCGCGCGGCGACGCCATCAGCGCGGGTGTGATCCGCGAGCCACCACGGCTGGCGGAACCGCCGCGGCCGTGGAAGAACGCGACGCGAATCCCGGCCTTCGCCGCGACCTCGAGCAGCTCGACCTGGGCGCGCTGCAGGCTCCACTTGGAAGCCAGCGTGCCGCCATCCTTGCCGCTATCGGAATAACCCAGCATCACCCACTGCCGATCACCGCGCGCCTTGAGGTGCGCACGGTAGACGGGATCGTCGAGCAGTGCCTGCAGCGTCGCGGGCCCACCCTTCAGGTCATCGATGGTTTCAAACAGCGGCGCGACGTCGAGCGGTACGCGGCCGTCCTCGAGCAACCCGCCGCGGCGCGCCAGCGCCAGCACGGCGAGCACGTCGGCCGCGGTCTCCGCCATGCTGATGATGTACAGGCCGGTCGCCTCCGTGCCGTAGCGCTTGCGCGCGTCGGCGAGCGTGGCGAACACCGCGCGCAGCATGCCCGCCGCATCGTGGTCGTCGCCCGCGACGAAGCTGCGTTCGCCGGCTGCATACGGCCGCAGGGTCTTCACCCGTGCTTCCGCGTCACGCTCCGCCCAGCCGGTGTCATCGAGCAGCGCGGCCAGTGCCTCGTCGTGGACGCGGGCATCCTGGCGCACGTCGAGCCGCGCGAGGTGGAAGCCGAAGGTTCGCGCGCGCCACAGCAGGCGGCCCACGGCATACGCACCCGCGTGGCGACCGCCATGCTGGAGCAGGCTCTTCTCGACCAGGGCGATGTCGTCGATGAACTCCGCGGCCGATGCATAGGCGTCGTCGCTTTCGTGCAACGTCGCCTCGAGGCGCGCCGCCACGAACGCGAGGAACGTGCGGTACGGCATGTCCGCATGCCGCGGCCGGATACGCGTGGCCACGTCGGGAAGGCGTTCGCGATAGTCCTCGATTCGCCGGCTGAGCCGGTCGTCGAGTTCCACGCGATCGATGGTCTGGCTGAGCAGCCGGCCCAGCTCATGCACGCCCTCGACGTAACGCTCGAGCACGAGCGAGCGCTGCGCGGCGAGCGTGGCTGCGATGGTGTCGGCGTTGACGTTGGGGTTGCCATCCATGTCGCCGCCCACCCACGTGGCGAAGCGGAGCACGCGCGGCACGCTGACGCCCTCACCGTAATGCTCGGCGATCGCCTGCTCCAGCGCTTCGTACAGCGCGGGCAGCACGCGATAGATCGGCCGCGAAATGTAAAAGCCGACATGGTCGAACTCGTCGGACACGCTCGGCCGCACGGGCGAGGCCTCGGCGGTCTGCCAGCCGGCGGAAAGCGCCATCAGGATGCGTGCGTCGTCATCGCGTAGTTCCTGCGGGGTGCGCGTCGGATCGAACTCATCCACGAGCGCGCGGACGATTTCCTGCTCCTTCTCGAGCAGGGAACGCCGCACCGCCTCGGTCGGGTGCGCGGTGAACACGGGTTCCACGTCGAGCTTGCCGAGCAGCATGCCCAGCTCTTCGGCGGTGACACCCTCGGCCTTCAGCTGGCCCAGCACCGCGCTGAGCGATTCGGGCTGGGGCGCGCCGCCCTCGCGCTGGTAGTCGCGACGGCGCCGGATGCGGTGCACGCGCTCGGCGGTATTCACCGCCTGGAAGTAAGTAGCGAAGGCCCGGGCAAGGGCTTCAGCATCCTTTGCGCCCAGCCCGGTCAGGGTCCCGGCCAGGGCATCCACGGCTGCGCCACTGCGCCGGCGGTGGATCGAGGCGGTGCGGACCGCTTCTACCCGTTCAAAAAAGGCCTGGCCGCCCTGCTCGGCCAGCATCTGGCCTACCAGGGCGCCCAGCCGGCGCACATCCTCGCGGAGGGGGCCGTCGTGGGGGAGGAATTCGGGATCGCGTGCGGCTTCCATCAGTCACTCTGCTGGGGGCGAACCCCGAGAGTACATAAAAAAGTGTATTCATCTGATCATCCGGATTCCGAGATATACTCAGGGACTGTTCCTGCCCGCCGAGGGGCGCTGCGACCGGAGGGTTTTCCCCGATGGCCAGGCTCGGCATGGCTTACCGTTGAACGGCGCCCCCGTAACCATCCGGAGCTACGCCACCATGAACGCTGTCACCAAAGACGCCGCCTCGCAGGACTTCAAGGTCCGCGACTATTCGCTCGCCGATCTCGGCCGCCGCCGCATCCGCATGGCGGAAGAGGAAATGCCGGGCCTCATGCAGATCCGCGCGCGCTACGCCGCCGAGAAGCCGCTGAAGGGCGTGCGTCTCTCCGGCTCGCTGCATGTCACCAAGGAAACCGCCGTGCTGGCGGAGACCCTGCGTGAGCTGGGCGCCTCGGTCCGCTGGGCCTCGTGCAACATCTTCTCCACCCAGGACGACGTCGCCGCCGCCCTGGCCGCCGGTGGCCTGCCGGTGTTCGCCTGGAAGGGCGAGACGCTGGAGGAATACTGGGATTGCACCCTCGACATGCTGACCCACCCGGGTGAGCTCGGCCCGCAGCTCATCGTGGACGACGGTGGCGATGCCACCTTGTTCATCCACAAGGGCGTCGAGCTCGAAGATGGCAGCGACTGGGTCAACACCCCGAGCGGCAACCACGAAGAGCAGGTCATCAAGGACCTGGTCAAGAAGACCGCCGCCGCCCGTCCGGGCTGGTTCAAGAAGATCGCCGCCGAGTGGAAGGGCGTTTCCGAAGAGACCACCACCGGCGTGCACCGCCTGTACCAGCTGGCCGAAGCCGGCAAGCTGCTGGTCCCGGCCATCAACGTCAACGACTCGGTCACCAAGTCGAAGTTCGACAACCTGTACGGCTGCCGCGAATCGCTGGCCGACGGCATCAAGCGCGCGACCGACCTGATGGTCGCCGGCAAGGTGGCCGTGGTCTGCGGCTACGGTGACGTGGGCAAGGGCTGCGCGCACTCGCTGAAGGGCTTCGGTGCCCGCGTGATCGTGACCGAGATCGATCCGATCAACGCCCTGCAGGCCGCGATGGAAGGCTTCCAGGTCACGACGATCGAAGACACGCTGGGCCTCGGCGACATCTATGTCACCACCACGGGCAACAAGGACATCATCACGCTCGAGCACATGGCGGCGATGAAGAACAACGCCCTGGTCTGCAACATCGGCCACTTCGACAACGAGATCCAGATGGATCGCCTGAACGCGTCGAAGGATGCGACCCGCGAGAACATCAAGCCGCAGGTCGATCGCTACACCTTCGCCTCGACAGGCAACAGCATCTACATGCTGGCCGAAGGCCGCCTGGTGAACCTGGGTTGCGCCCACGGCCACCCGAGCTTCGTCATGTCGAACAGCTTCTCGAACCAGACCCTGGCCCAGCTCGACC
Source organism: Luteibacter sp. NPDC104163 (assembly GCF_055584245.1). Lineage (NCBI taxonomy): Bacteria > Pseudomonadati > Pseudomonadota > Gammaproteobacteria > Lysobacterales > Rhodanobacteraceae > Luteibacter > Luteibacter sp. NPDC104163. The sequence goes on along the minus strand of NZ_JBVJMK010000010.1, from coordinate 75,887 downwards.
TGTGGGCTAACAAGGACAAGTACGAGAACACCGTGTACCGCCTGCCGAAGAAGCTGGACGAGGAAGTCGCGCGCCTGCACCTCGCGCAGATCGGCGTGAAGCTGACCGTCCTCACGCAGGAACAGGCCGACTACATCGGCGTGCCGGTGGAAGGCCCGTACAAGCCGGATCATTACCGCTACTAAGCGGCTTTGGTTGGTCGATACGAGAGGAGGCGCCTGTGAGGGCGCCTCTTTTTTTGTGGGTTATCGCGGGAGCCATCGCGCGCAAGCGCGCTCCCACAAGAGATTGGCAATCCCGTTGTGGGAGCGCGCTTGCGCGCGATTACCCCGCACGCGTCAGCGGCGACTGCTCAAACTCGACAGCCTTCGCGCCTTCCCCGCACAGATGCCCGCTAATCCCGGCGGAAAGCACCTGCTTGCCGAAGCGCACTTCCACCTTCGCCGCGTCCACGCATTTCCCGTTGTCGTAGACATCCCCCGACACCCAGCGCAACGACGCCCGTGCGCTCGCGCCGGGCTCGAGCCTTACCGGCACCACGGCGGGCCCGGGATGCATGCCGACCGGCGCCTTGCGCACGGCCTGCAACGCGATGCCCTTCGCATCCTTCAGCGAGACGGTCGGCTGCCCGGGCACCGTGCAGGCCTGGCCGCTCTTGTTCGTCAGCACCAGCCACGTGCCGGCATGCGACATGCCGTTGAGATCGCCGTCGCCGGCATCGGTCGAAAGCGTGAGCATGTCGGCGGTGCAAGGCGGGATATTGGGCGTGAAGGCGAGCATGGGCCGGGCTCCGGGTGGTAGATGGACAGGCGACATCTTGCCCGAATCGGGTGAACCGCCGATTAGCCATCTTTCCATCTGGATGGAAAGATATATACTCCCGGCATCGTGTCCAGGTGCCCTGCCATGCCCGCTGTCAGCTTCGAATTCTTCCCGCCCAAGACCGACGAACAGCGCGAACAGCTCGACAAGGCCGTCGAACGCCTGAAAGAGCATGCACCCGACTATGTCTCGGTGACGTTCGGCGCGGGCGGTTCGACGCTGAGCTACACCGGAGATACGGTGCGCCGCCTGCGCGCGCAGCACGGCCTCTCCGTGGCACCGCACCTTTCCTGCATGGGTGGCACGAAGGCGGAGATCCGCGCCCTGCTGGACGAGTACAAGGAGCGCGGCTGCCGACGCATCGTCGCGCTGCGCGGCGACCTGCCTTCGGGCATGGCCACGCCGGGCGACTTCCGCTACGCCGCGGAACTGGTCGCCTACATCCGCGAGCACAGCGGCGATCACTTCCATATCGAAGTGGCCGCCTATCCCGAGATCCATCCCCAGGCCGAGAACGCGCTCGACGACCTGCGCCAATTCAAGGCCAAGTGCGACGCTGGCGCCAATGGCGCGATCACCCAGTACTTCTTCAACCCCGATGCTTACTTCCGCTTCGTGGATGACGTGACCCGCCTCGGCGTGAACCTGCCGATCGTGCCGGGGATCATGCCTATCGCGAACTTCAGCCAGTTGCGCCGGTTCTCCGAGCAATGCGGCGCCGAGATCCCGCGCTGGATCGTGAAGCGGATGCAGGCCCACGGCGACGACGCCACGGCCGTGCGCGAACTGGGCGCCGACGTGGTGGCCGAACTCTGCCGGCGCCTGCTCGATGGCGGTGCCCCCGGCCTGCATTTCTATACGATCAACCGGGCGCGGGCGACCACGGCGGTCCTCGAACGGCTGGCGTGAACGCGTGATGGCAAACGTGCGCGCCGTCACCGCGCGCTAAGCCGCCGTGTCCGATGATGGCGGCTCGTGCCACCACCTGCCGCCACCGTGATCCGCGCCGCCCTCCTGCTCCTTACGCTCGCCCTGCTGTTCGCCGCCGCCCCCGCTGCCGCCCAGACCGAGGTCCACCGCTGCGTGGGCAAGGATGGCAGCCCTGTCTTCACCGACCAGCCCTGCAGCAACCTGGGTGCCCGCTCGATCGCCCCGCCCGCGGCATCCAGTGTCGCTGCCCCGCAGGGAACGGCCCCCAGCACCGGCCTGCTGTGCGCCCAGGACATGGCGACCCTGCGGGTAGCGGTGGCCGAAGCCTTCAACCGGCGCGACGCCAACCGGATCGGCGGCCTGACCCTGTGGAATGGCTACGGCAGCGATGGCGCGGTGGACAACATCCGCAACCTCGACGCCACGGTCAAACAGACCCTGCTCTCGCTGGAGGGGGACGAAGCCGGCGGCATCGACGCGGTCACCCGGATCCCCGGGGGCGGCGGGGCGTCCCGCCATGTCCACTTCGGCGTCGTGCGCGAGTCCGGCTGCCTCTGGCTCCGCCCGCCCGCGTGACCGGCATGGCGCGCCGCGCCATGTAGCGCGGGGCGCTAGCCGTTATCATGGGCGGTCCCCACCGGAGCGCTCCCATGTCGCAGACTTACCCCGAATGGATCTGGCAGAACGGGCAGATCAAGCCCTGGGCTGAAGCCACGACCCACGTGATGGCCCATGCCCTGCACTACGGCTCGTCCGTGTTCGAAGGTATCCGCAGCTACGAGACGCCGGACGGCGCGGCGATCTTCCGCCTCACCGACCACCTGAACCGTCTCTTCCTGTCGGCCAAGATCTACGACATGGAACTGCCCTACACCGTCGACGAGCTGGCCGAAGCCTGCCGCGCGGTCATCAAGAAGAACAACCAGCGCGCGTCGTACCTGCGCCCGGTGGCCTACCGCGGCCTGGGCGGTTTCGGCCTCTCCGCCGAAACGCCGATCGACGTCGCCGTGGCCACGTGGCCGATGGGTCCCTACCTCGGGCCCGAGGCATTGCAGAACGGCATCGATGCCTGCGTGTCGAGCTGGCAGCGTTTCGCCCCGAACACCATCCCGGCGGGTGCCAAGGCCGGCGGCAACTATCTCTCCGGCCAGCTGATCGCGCGTGAAGCGCGCCGCCTCGGCTTCGGCGAGGGCATCGCCCTGGCCTCGACCGGCCTGCTCAGCGAAGGCGCGGGCGAGAACCTGTTCCTGGTGTTCGATGGCGTGCTCCACACCACGCCGGCCAGCGCCTCGATCCTCACCGGCATCACCCGCCACACCCTGATGACGCTGGCCCGCGAGGAAGGCATCGAGGTGGTCGAGCGCGACCTGCCGCGTGAGTACCTGTACCTGGCCGACGAGATCCTGATGTGCGGCACGGCCGCCGAGGTCACCCCGATCCGCTCGGTGGATGGCAAGAAGGTCGGCAGCGGCAAGGGCGGCCCGATCACCCGCCGCCTGCAGGACCTGTACTTCGGCCTGTTCAACGGCAAGACCCAGGACCGCTGGGGCTGGCTCGAGCCGGTCTGAGCCACTTGTGCTCCTCCCCTGGCGGCGCGCTACGATGCGCCCGCCAGGGAAACGCCAACCAGGACTGGCTAACAGGGGAGTCAACCAATGAAACGTACCTTCTTCGCCGCCGCGGCCATCGCGGTGGCGCTGCTCGTGAGTGGCTGTGCCAATGTGCAGAAAGCCAGCGAGGCCGATAGCGAACACGCCAAGGTGTTCAGCCCGATCGCCGATAAGGCGGTGCTCTACATCTACCGCGATGAAAGCATCGGCTCCGCCATCAAGATGCCCGTCTCGGTCGATGGCATGATGGTCGGTGAGACCGGACCGAAGTCGTTCCTCGAGCTGGCGGTGACGCCGGGCCACCACACCATCATGTCGCACACCGAGACCAACCCGACGCTCGATATCGATACCGAGGCGGGCAAGGCGTACTACGTGTGGCAGGAAGTGAAGATCGGCATGTGGGCCGCACGCAGCCTGTTGCATCGCATGTCGGATAGCGAAGGCCAGGCCGGCGTGCGCAAGTGCGAACTGCTGCAGACCATGGCGCCCGCGATGCGGATGAATGCCGCGGCGTCAGCGCCGGCGCGTGAAGCCGAAGCGCCCGCTCCGGCGGCTGCCGAACCGGTAGCCACGACCCAGGCTGCATCTTCGCCGGCTCCGGTGGCCCAGCCTGCCGCGGCGGTTGAGGCCGCACCGGCCACGGCCGCGGTCCCGGCCGCGGAAAGCGAGGGTGATTCCGCCCCCGTCGCTCAGCCCGCGCCGGGTGGCATCGCCGCGCTTGATGACCGTATCGGCAAGCCTATGTTCGATGCCGCGCAGGATGTCGCCTCGAAGCACCAGTGCGAGCGCCTGCTGCGCGTGCGCAGCGTGAGTGGTGACGACGCCCGCTTCTACAGCGCCTGCCCCGGCACGAGCACGCCTATCGAGATCGCGTGCCACGGTGCGGCTTGCAGCGAGGCTGCGCCGCACGGTTAAGCCCATCGCGCGCAAGCGCGCTCCCACAAGAGCGGTGTGGGAGCGCGCTTGCGCGCGATGCTTTTCTCAGCGGAAATCGATGGTGGAAATAGCGCCGGCCATTTCAGGGCGCGGGCGCAGCGACACATCCCAGCCGTACAGTTCGCACAGGCGGCGCACGATGGCGAGGCCGAGGCCCGCACCACCGCCGGTGGCGCTCTCGCCACGGATGCCGCGCTGGAACAGCTTCTCGGCGTCCTCGGGCTTGATGCCCGGACCCGTATCCAGCACATCGATGCGGCCATCGAGCACGCGCACGGTGACCTTGCCTTCCATCGTGTACTTGATGGCGTTGCCGATGAGATTGGTCAGCGCGACGGACAGCACCGATGCCGGCGCATTCACCGCGACGGTGCCATCGGACACCAGTTCGATCTCGATGGGCTTGCCACCCATCTGCGGGCGCTGGCTCTCGATCACGTCGCTGGCCACCTTGGCCACGTCCGTCACTTCACCACGCGTCGGCCCGCGACGTTCCGCGCGCGAAAGCAGCAACAGGGCTTCGATCAGTTCGGTCGCCTGGCGTGACGCACGCTCGATGCGCTTGAGGCGCTCGCGCAGCTTGTCGGTCATATCCGGCGAACCTTGCAGCAACTCCGTGGTGCTGGCGATCACCGCGAGCGGCGTACGCAGTTCGTGGCTCACGTCGGAATTGAATTCACGGTCGCGCTCGACGACGGCGGTAAGGCGCGTGGCGTACTCATCGAGCGCCACCGCCAGCTCGCCCACTTCATCGTCGGCGAAATGCGGCGCCAGCGCCTCGGCCTTGCCGACGCGGCGGAAGTCACGCAGGCGGCGTGCGAGATCGGTCACGGGCCGCAGCACGCGCGAGGAAAGCCACACGCCGAGCACCAGCGAAAGCAGGCCGAACAGGAACACCGCTGCAATCACGCTGGTGACCAGCTGGCGTTTGCCCAGCTCATCGCGCGATACATCGAACTGGATGAAGTTGATCAGGCCACCGGCTCGACGCACCGCCACCTTGTAGTGATGGCTCTTGCCGTCCTTGTCGTCCTCGAAGACATCGTGCACGCCGGTGTCGAGGCCCTGCCATGCAAGCGGCGCCTTGTAGATCGTGCGATCGCTGAATGTCGCCGCCTTGACGATCTCGATCGCAGGCGGCTCGTTCGGATTGGCCTGAACCTTCTGGTTCAGCGAGTCGACCTCGTCCTGCAGCGCCGAGTTGATCAGCTGCTCTTCGACGCGCGTGCGGATGTTGAGTGCGGCGAATGCGAACAGCGCACTCAGGCCGAACCCGAACAGCGTGAACGTGACGATCAGGCGGAAGCGGAGCTTACGTCGGGACCGCATCCGGGTCGACCATGCGATACCCGATACCGTGGCGGGTGTGGATCAACGGCTTCTCGAACGGTTTGTCGATAGCGGCGCGCAGGCCATGGATATGCACGCGCAGGGAATCCGAATCCGGCAGTTCCTCGCCCCACACGCGCTGTTCGAGATCCTGCCGCGTCACGACGGACGGGCTGGCCTCCATGAGCGCCTGGAGCAGCTTCAGGCCGATCGGGTTGAGCTGGATGGATTTGCCTTCGCGGGTGACCGTGAGGGTATCCAGGTTGTAGGTGAGGCCGCCGACCTTGAGCACGCGGCTCTGCGGGCCCTTGCCACGGCGGGCCAGCACCTCGAGGCGGGCCGCCAGTTCCTGCAGGGCGAACGGCTTGGTCATGTAATCGTCCGCGCCGGACTCGAAGCCGGTGAGCTTGTGCTCCAGCGAGTCGCGGGCGGTGAGCATGAGCACCGGGGTCTGCTTGTGGGCTTCGTGGCGCAGTTTCTTCGCGACATCGAGCCCGTCCATCCCCGGCAGGGTCAGGTCGAGCACGATCACGTCGAAATCGTGAACCACGGCCAGGTGCAGGCCGGTGACGCCGTCGCCGGCAAAATCGACGACATGGCCCCTGTCCTCGAGGTAATCCCCGATGTTGGTGGCGATGTCGGTGTTGTCTTCGATGACCAGGACGCGCATTGCGGCACTCCGTTGTGCTGTCGCAAAAGTATTGCGACAACAAGCTTAACGGGGAATCCGTGAACCGGACAGCATTAAAAGAAAGGCCCGGGCGGAAACCCGCCCGGGCCGAAAGAACTACTGCCCCGATACCGTCACTCCGACTCGCGGAATCACAGTGGGACCTTTATAGGGGGTCGTCGTTTAAATCGCTGTTAACCCCTTGGGAGACCTGGCCTTGCGGACCTTGGGCGCGACCGGGCGGGCCGCGTGGCGGGCCTCGCAGTGGGCGATGATGGCCCCGGCCACGTCCACCCCGGTGCTGCCTTCGATGCCTTCCAGGCCCGGCGAGGCGTTCACTTCCAGCAGCAGCGGGCCGCGGGACGAGCGAAGCAGGTCCACGCCGGCCACCTCCAGGCCGAGGGCCGATGCGGCCTCGATGGCGACCCGGCGCTCCTCATCGGAGAGCTCGACCGCCGCGGCGCTGCCACCCCGGTGCAGGTTGGCCCGGAATTCGCCCGGGGCCGAGGAGCGCTGCATCGAGGCCACCACCTCGTTGCCGACTACGAAGCAGCGCAGGTCGCTGCCGTTGGCCTCGCGGATGAATTCCTGGACGAGGAAGTTGGCATAGAGACCACGGAAGGCCTCGATGACGCTCTGCGACGCGGAGCGCTTCTCGGCCAGCACCACGCCGGCACCCTGGGTACCTTCGTTGAGCTTGATGATGTGCGGGGGGTCACCCAGCATGGCCAGGAGATCGCTGGTGTCATCCGGGTTATCGCCGAAGGCCGTCAGGGGCATGTCGATACCGCGGGTCGCCAGGATCTGCAGGCAGCGCAGCTTGTCGCGGGCGCGCAGCACGGCGTCCGAGGGATTCGGGGTCATGACCCCCATCAGCTCCAGCTGGCGAAGCACGGCCGTGCCGTAGAAAGTGCTCGACGCGCCGATGCGCGGGATCACGCAGTCGATCGGCCCCAGCGGCTTGCCCTTGAAGTGGATGGCGAACGACTGCGGCGCGATGCTCATGTAGCAGCGCAGCGGATCGAGCACTTTCACCGTGTGCTTGCGCTTGCGCGCCGCCTCGACGAGGCGCTGCGTGGAATACAGCCGCGCGTTGCGCGACAGGATGGCGATCTTCATGTGGGTTCCCGGACGGCGCGGCGCGGCGTCTGCGAATAGGAAAGCGAAGGGTCGACACGGAAGCGCCCAAGCAGCGCCGTCCGGCCGAGCAAAAGGGGAAACAGCATGTGCCGCCGGTTGGTCAGGTTCACCTCGGCCAGGAAGCGCTGGCCGGCGAGCTCGATCTCGGCTTCGATGAACCAGCGCTCGGTGGTGTGGCCACCGGAATCGGTCACGGCACGGCGGCCGAGGGCACGGGCCTCGCACGGGGCGGAGAGGCCGCCCTTGCGGGTCGTGCGCACCTGGAAGCACAGCCACGTGCCGTCCGCGCGTTCGTCCACTTCCAGCCACTCGACGTGCAGCGACGACGTGCGCGCGCCCGTGTCGAGTTTTGCCTTGAGATGGGAAACCCCTAGCGACGGAAGGGCGAGCCGTTCGCGCCAGCCAAGGGTGATGACATCAGTCATGGGTCTGGAGCGCGTCGAGGGTGGGGGAACGACAAGGCCGTGGGGAACCGGCGGGTTACGCCGCGAAGCATGCCGAACGCCCGGCGCGGTTTGCAACTACCGCGATGTGACGAGCCGTTCAGGCGCCCTCACGCGGATGAAGCGGCCGTGAAACGGCAGGCTTCATCCCAGGTAGCTGCGGCTCCGTGACGACAGCAGGTACAGCCCGCAACCCACCCCGACCAGGGCGACCGCGCCGACATAATGGGCCGGCCCAAGGCCGCCGGCTGACTTCGCCAGGAAGCCCACGAGCAGCGGCGTGGCCGCGCCGCAGATCGCGTAGGCGATGTTGTAGGACAACGAAATCCCGGAGAAGCGGATCGCCGGCGGGAACGCCGCGACCAGCACGGCGGGGATGACCCCGGCTACGCCGGCAAACAGCCCGGCCAACGGGTACAGCACCATCATGTTCGCCCCGCCCGCGTGCAGGTCCAGGTACAGCAGGTACGTAGCGACCGGCAGGCCGATGGAACCCACCAGCAAGGCCATGCCGCGGCCGACGCGGTCGACCAGCAGGCCGCCAAAGAAACAGCCGAAGCAGAGTGCCAGCGCGGCGAGGCTGCCGCCGCTGAACGCACGCGCCTGGTCGATCCCGAACGCGGTCTGCATCAACGTGGGCGTCATGAGGATATCGACGACGATGGCCGCGGTGAGCACCCAGGTCACCAGCATGGACAGGATGGTGCCCGCGCGGTGGTCGCGCAGCACGACCCAGGCCGGCAGTTCCGCGCTCAGCTCCTTCCGTTCGCGCATGCGGGCGAACACGGGGGTCTCGCTCAGCCAGCGGCGCAGGTACACGGCGAAGAAGCCGAAGATGCCGCCGAGAATGAAAGCGATGCGCCAGCCGTAGGAAAGCATGTCTTCCGGCGACAACCGGGCGCTCAGCCCCGCGGCGACCAGCGAACCGATAAGGATGCCGGCGGTGAGTCCGGAGGTCAGGCTCGCGCAGGCCAGGCCGACGCGATTCGGCGGAACGTGTTCGGCGACGAAGACCCAGGCGCCGGGGATCTCGCCACCGATCGCAAGACCTTGCACCACGCGGAAGAGGGTCAACAGGATGGGCGCGAGCAAGCCGATGCTCGCGTACGTCGGCAACAGGCCGATCAGCAACGTGGGCACCGCCATAAGGAACACGCTGAGCGTGAACATGCGCTTGCGCCCCACCCTGTCCCCGAAGTGCGCCATGACGATACCGCCCAGCGGCCGCGCCAGGTACGCCACGGCGAACAGGCCGAAGCCCTGCAGCTGCGCGACGAAATCCGAGGCACCGGCAGGGAAGAACAGATGGCCAATGGTCTTCGCGAAGTACACGAAGATCACGAAGTCATAGAACTCCAGCGCGCCGCCAAGGGCCGCAAGCACCAGCGTCTTCGCATCGCTACGGCCAAGCGTGCGCTGGCCGTCCAGGGAGGTATCGGGAATAGCACTCATGCGGCAGATGAGAAACGAGCGACGCCAGGCAGGCAATCACCCAAAGGTATCAAAACCCGCCTTGTTGTAGGAGCGCGCTTGCGCGCGATAGGCCTTGCCGCAAGCCCCATCGCGCGCAAGCGCGCTCCCACGACGCCGCTCTTAACCGACGCGGCGGAAGGTGCGCATCGTCAGCCCGGGCGTTGTCGTGAACGCCTTCGGAGGCTGCTCGCCCTCGTTACCGGCGATGAACACGAAATCATCGCCATCCAGGACATAGCTGGCAGGCAGGATCTTGCCAGCATCCACACCCATCGCATCGACCCAGTAGATGGCCTTCGGATTGAGCGATTCGTCGATCGAAAACGTGCCATGCAGGAACTGCATGCCATCGGTCGCACGGACGTCGAAGGTGTTGCCATAGATCCGCGTGATCGCGCCGGGGGAGCCGTGGTCGTCCGGCGGATCCAGGACGCCGTCGGCTTCGTAGCCGATCTGCTCCCAAAGACCCTGGAGTGCGTCGAGATCTTTCATGGGTTCGTTCCTTCGAATCTTGGGTGTGTCATGTAGGAGCGGTCAGGAGTCTAGAAGGTCCGCTACGGAATTCAGGATCTCTGCCGGGCGGAACGGGTACATCTCCACTTCCGCGCGTGTCGCGATGCCGCTGAGCACGAGCACCGTGTGCAGGCCGGCCTCGATGCCCGCGACCACGTCGGTATCCATGCGGTCGCCGATCATGCCGGTGCTGTGCGAGTGCGCACCGAGCTTGTTCATCGCCGAGCGGAACATCATCGGGTTGGGCTTGCCGACGACGTACGGCTCCCGGCCGGTGCACTTGGTGATCAGCGCCGCCACCGCGCCGGTGGCCGGCAGCGGACCTTCCGAACTGGGGCTGGTCGCATCCGGGTTGGTGCAGATGAAGCGCGCGCCATTGCCGATCAGGCGGATGGCCTTGGTGATCGCCGCGAACGAATAGGTCCGCGTCTCGCCCAGCACCACGTAGTCCGGTGCCGTGTCGGTCATGATGAAGCCGGCCTCGTGCATGGCCGTGGTCAGCCCCGCCTCGCCCATGACGAAGGCCGAGCCGCCGGGCGACTGGTCCTTCAGGAACGCCGCCGTGGCCAGGGCCGATGTCCAGAGCTGCTCCTCGGGCACGTCGAGCCCGGAGCGGCGCAGGCGCGCGCTCAGGTCACGCGGGGTGAAGATCGAGTTGTTCGTGAGCACGAGGAACGGCGTGCCGCGCTCGCGCCACTGGCGGATCAGCTCGGGGGCACCCGGCAAGGCCTTGTTTTCATGGACGAGCACGCCGTCCATGTCGGTCAGCCAGTAGGCGATGTCGTTGCGGTCGACCACGGGAACTCCAGGGGAAAGGGCATTCGATCCCGAAGCATACCGCCATCGCCGGCACGTGGACTTGAAGCAAGGCGTCCTTGCACACGAAAGGAGCGCAAGGTGTGGTAAAGGTGACCCTCGCGGAACCAGGGGGTAACCGCGAGGATGGCCCGCCTCCAGGGCGGGCACCCGACCGAGCAGGCATTTCGTGGCAGATTTCGTGTCCCGCCAATCCATCCGCCTGATCCGCATGGCGGGCGTCATCGTGGGTATCGCGCTCGGCGTCGTGCTGGCCACGGTGCTCGTGCATGACCACAACCGGCGCACGGCCGCTTCGCGCAGCCAGGGCATGGCATTGGCCCATGGCGCCCAGCGGCTGCTGATGGAGCGCCTGCATGGCCTCCAACTGGCCATGCAGGGGCTGGCGCGGGACACCCAGGATATCGACGGCACCGCGCCCGCGCAGGCCGCGCAGCTGATCGCCAAGAACATCGCGGGCCTCAGCTCGCGCAAGGCCGAGCTCAGCGACCTGATGCTCGTGGATGCCCAGGGCAAGGCGATCACCGGCGGCACGCCTGACCCCCGGATCACCGAATGGGCGGCCCACGAGGCCGACGCCCCGGCAACGCTGACCATGGGGCCGTTGCGGCGCGATCGCCAGGGCCACTGGACCATGCCCATCGCCGTGCCGGTCTCCTCCGGCGGGTGGGTCTTCGCGCGACTGCGCCAGGTCCAGTTTCAGGACGTGGTGGACCATATCGACGCGGGCCGCCACGGCGTGACGGCCATCACCGACCGCTACGGGATCATTGTGGCCCGCTCGGGTGCCGAGCCGGATGTCGTCGGCCAGCCGACGAGCGTGCTGTGGGAGCCCGCCCGACCCGGCACGGATATCGGCATCAGCAAACTGGATGACACCGAGCGGCTGGTCGCTTCCGCGACGTGGAAGGAGTACCCGATCGGGGTGGGCGTCGGTATCGCCGTCCGCGACTACATGGGTCCCTGGTACAGCTTCCTCGGCGTCAGCATCGCCGTGTGGGTGCTGTACTGGCTGGGTTTCGCCTTCCTCAATCGCCGCGTGACCGACGCCGCCGTCGTGCAACGCCGTTACGTAACCGAACTGACCGAGACCACCGAACGCTGGCGGCAGGCGCAGAAGCTTGGCCACACCGGCACGTGGCGCGCCGACGCCCGGCGCAACCGCCTCACCTGGGATACGCAGGTGGAAGCCATGCTCGGATTGTCGGCCCGCGGCGAAGGCGTCGACGATGCCATGTTCTACAGCCACATCCATCCGGACGACGTGGAGCGGGCACGCGAGGCCTTCGTCAGTGCGTGGAAGAGCGGCAAGACGCTGAACCTCGACTTCCGCTGGCTCCGACCCGATGGTACCCAGCGCTGGATCTCCGGCACCGGCGCCATCACCAGCGCCGACGGCGACAAGGCCATGACCGGCACGGTGGTCGATGCCACCGACCGCATCGAAACCCAGCGCCAGCTCGCCGAAGCCGAACAACGTTTCCGCCTGATGTTCGAACGTACGCCCCTGCCCGCCTGGGTGTTCGACATCGACAGCCTGGAATTCCTCGAGGTGAATGCGGCCGCGGTGCGCAACTACGGCTACTCACGCTACGAGTTCCTGCGCATGGCGGTGATCGATATCCGGCCCGAATCGGAAATCGCCCCGTTGCAGCACGCGCTGGCCACGCAGGACACGGCGACCATGGCTAGCCGCACCTGGGTGCACCGGCGCAAGGATGGCAGCCTGCTCGACACCCGCATCCACACCACGCCGGTCGAATTCATGGGACACCACGCGCGCCTGGTGCTGGCCGAAGACGTCACGGAGCGCAGCCGTGCCGAGCGCGACCTTGCATGGCGGGCGACGCACGACATGCTCACTGGCCTCGCCAATACCGAAGCGCTCACCGATTTCCTCGACCGACGGTTTGGCACGCGGCGCTGGTACGAGGTGATTTACGTGCACCTGCGCGGCCTGGACCTCATCTCAGACACCTACGGCCTCGAAGCCGGGCGCACCGTCCTGCAGCAGGTCGGCCGCCGGTTCGCCACGCTGGGGTCGGACTTCGGCATGGCGGCGCACCGGCCGAGCGAGCGGTTCCTGCTGGCCGTCATGCACCCGGACAAGCGCGAGCGCGCGGTGGAAGCGTTGACGGCCGCGGTCACCGAGCCGGTGTTGCTCGATGGCACGTGGCATGCGCTGGATCCGGAGATCGGCGTGGCGACGCACCCTGCCGATGGCGCGAGTGCCGAACAGATCATCGCCGCCGCCGCCATGGCAGCGCATTTCCATGGCGAAAGCTCGGGTGCCCCACGGCCGTTCGACGCATCCATGGCGGAGCGTTCGATCGAGCGCATGCGCATGGCGTCGCGCATCCGCCAGGCCATCGACCAGAATGAGTTCGTGCTGCACTTCCAGCCCATCCTCGACGCAAGGACTGGCCATGTTCAGAAGCTGGAGGCATTGCTCCGCTGGCCCGTCGCCGATGGCACGTTCATCCGACCGGAGGATTTCATTCCGCTCAGCGAGGAAACGGGGCTCATCGTCGATATCGGCCGCCGGGTCTTCGAAGAGGCCGCGCAATGTCATGTGGCATTGGCGCGAGCAGGCCATCCCGAGCTCCCCATCGCGGTGAATGTCTCCGCGGTCCAGTTCCAGCGCACGGATGTCGCAGCCGACGTCGGGGCAGCCATCAGTCGATACGAGCTTCCGCGTGGCGCGCTCGCGATCGAACTTACCGAAAGCAGCCTCATGTCGAATCGCCGCTCGGCCATGGCTGCCATGCGCCGGCTCAGCGCGCAGGGCACCCATGTGTCGCTCGACGACTTCGGCACCGGCTTCTCGAGCATGGCCTACCTCCGCGACCTGCCGATTGACTCACTGAAGATCGACAGGGTGTTCGTGAGCGATGTCGCGACCCATGAACGATCGGCGTCCATCTGCCGGGCGATCATCACGCTTGCCCACACGTTGGGCATGACCGTCGTGGCGGAAGGCGTGGAGACGCAGGATCAGCTCGACTGGCTCGTCACCGCGGGCTGCGACAGCGTCCAGGGCTTCCACCGCGCGGCGCCCATGGCGTTTGATGCGCTGGTGGATTTCCTGAAGGGCCAGCCCGCGGCTCGCACGGCCATGCAGGACTGATCAGGCGCGCAGGGTGCCGCTCGCCCGCATTCCAGGCATGACCCTGTTGCGGCCGCCGCGCTTCGCTTCGTAGAGCGCGGCGTCCGCGTCGCCTCGCAGCTGCTTCAGTCCATAGCCCGAGAAGAGGGTCGAAGAGACGCCGGCGCTGGTCGAGCACGACACCACCTGCCCATCGACCGTGATGCTGCTTTGCTCGAGCGTGTCGCGGATATCCTCGGCGATCGCCAGGCCCTGCTCCGGCGTGCAATCCGGTAGCAGGACGCCGAATTCCTCACCACCAAGGCGACCCAACAGATCCCGGCTACGAAGACGCGAACGGCACACGTCGACGACGTGCTGCAGGACCCGGTCGCCGGCCGCATGTCCGTAACGGTCATTCACGCTCTTGAAATGATCGAGGTCCAGGAGGATGACGCAGCCTGCCGCCTTTCGATCGGCCATATCCAGCAGCGCCAGCTCCACCGCCTGCATGAAATACTGGTGGTTGGCGATACCGGTCAGGCCATCGTGGTGGGCCAGCCATTCGAAGCGACGCCTCGACCGGCTTACGCGGAACAACCAGAAGACGACGGAAAGCACCACGGCCGCGAGCAACACGACATAGAGGCGCCCGATCTCCAACGACTTCTTCGTAAGGAGTTGCTCCGCACGCAGCACGTCGTTCTTGCGCGCGAGATTCTCCGCCTCGACCTTCTCCACCAGGGTTCGTTGCCGTACTGCCTGGTAAGCGAGTGATCGCGCGCGCTCATCATCCAGGTTGCCGTGGTCCTGTTCGGAGAATTTCTTGAAGTAATCCAGGGCCGCGTCGACGTCACCGCGTTTCTTCGCGACCTTGTAGAGCACCTCGTAAGCATCGCGCAGCCAGACATCGATGTCGGCCGTGTCGTACATACCGACCACCTCGAGGGCCTTCAGGCGGGCCTCCTCGTCGCGGCCGAGCGCGTAATAGGCCTGAACGCGCTGTGTCGTAAGCGATGTCAGTGCCGTATGGAAGTTCGTGGCGGCTACGGACGGCGCAATGCGGTCCAGTATCACGAGCCCCTCCGCCGGCCTGTGCTCCTCGATCAGGGTCTCGCTTTTCGTGAGCCAAAGCATGTTGGTGAACACGGGATCCTTCACGGCTTCGCACGCGGCGATGCCATTCGTGAACAGGGGATCATCCGAGCGGAGTTTGTGCGTGCTGTAGCGCGCAGCGACTTCAGCCGCGATGGGCCGGCACATGTTTTCGTCTTTCGGGACCACGTCGGCCATCATCTGCGCATAACGGATCGCGATCTCCGGCTGCCCGGAGAAGTTCATCGATTGCGACAGGTTGTTGAGCAGGTCGTAACGCGCATCCGGGTCTCGCGATGCCTCCAGCATGGCTACGGCTCGCCCGGCGAGTGAGAACACTTTCTCGTACTGCTTGGTAAACGCATAGGCCGACAGCAACTTACCCATCGATTTCGCCGCAAGCCGCGGGTTACCCGAATGGTCGACGATATCCTGGTACGTAGCGGTCGCTTCGACATAGCGACCGTTGTAGCTCGCTTCCCAGGCATCGAGGTAGCGCAACTCCCAGCGCTGTGAGTCCGTCAACACGGGGTTCTGCTCGTGGATCTTCGCCAGCGTGGCGGCAAAGCGCGGATGGTCCGCGAGCTGGATCGACTTGGCGGATGCGATGAATGCATCGACGTTGCCTTCCGTCGACGACGTGCCGGCGGCGACGAGTGCCAGCGCCACTGCAAGCACGCGGGCGAGCATGGCTCGCTCACGCGGGAACATCCATAGAAGGTTCACGCGTTGACGAGTCCGATATCCTGGAAATCAGTCATCACGCGATTGCGGCCCATGTTCTTTGCGCGATAAAGCGCCGCATCAGCCTCGCGACGAATCCGCTGCAAGCCATACCCGGAAACCTTCGTGCATGCGACGCCGATGCTGGCGGAATACTGAACCACATGGCCATCGACGGTGACCGGTGTCGTTTCCATCGCCGCCCGTATGCAGTTGGCGATCACCACGCCCTGCTCGGCCTGGCACTCGGGCAGGAGGATGCCAAATTCCTCGCCTCCAAGGCGCCCGAAGAGGTCCGCGGGGCGAAGCTGCTGCCGGCATGTCGCCGTGGCCCGCTTGAGTACTTCGTCACCCACGGCATGGCCGTATGTGTCATTCACGAGCTTGAAGTGATCCAGGTCCAGAAGGACCAGGCACGCCGGGGCCTTGCGCCGTTCGAGCTCGTGCAGCCCCCGTTCGAGCTCGGTCATGAAGTGCTGGTGATTCGCCACCCCGGTCAAGCCATCGTGGCACGACATCCGTTTGAATCGCAGTTGCGATCGCTTCGTCCTGATGAGCCAGAACACGACCGACGCAAGGAGCACCGCCAGCAGGGCGATGTGGAGGCGCCCAGCCTCCACCGCCTTCTCGGTGAGCGACTTCTCGAGCGTGAGGACACCGTTCTGATGAGCCAGCTTCTCGGC
Organism: Luteibacter sp. NPDC104163; assembly: GCF_055584245.1. Lineage (NCBI taxonomy): Bacteria > Pseudomonadati > Pseudomonadota > Gammaproteobacteria > Lysobacterales > Rhodanobacteraceae > Luteibacter > Luteibacter sp. NPDC104163. The sequence goes on along the minus strand of NZ_JBVJMK010000010.1, from coordinate 59,616 downwards.
CTCAAGGCTCTGCAGGAGCGTTCGCTGCTGCACCGCCTCGTACGCCAGGGTACGAGCCATGAGGTCGTCGAGGTTCCCACGCTCCTGCTCCGCGTATTTCTGGTAATAGGCCAGTGCGACGGCGTTGCGCTTTGCGCGCTTTTCGACCTCGTACAGGACGTGGTAAGCGTCGGAGAGGAAATTGTCCATTTCGCCCGCGCGGAACAGCGCGATGGTCGCCAGCGCAGCGGTACGGGCGTCCGCATCGCGGTTCAGGGCGAGGTAGGCATTCCCGCGCTGGCTATACAAGGCAGCCGTACCCTGGAAATAGCCCACCTTCTCGATGGAAGGCGCGATGCGATCCAGGATAGCCAACGCGGCTTCGGGCTTTCCAACCTCGATGAGGCGAGCCGTCTTCGTCAGCAGGTTCATGTTGGTCCACACCGGAGAGCCCGCGCGGGTGCACTCGTCGATCGCGCGCGTGAGTTCCGGGCTATCGGGTGCGATCCCCTGCGTGTAGCGTGCGGCCATCTCTACGGACATGGATACGCATGCCGATTCGCCGGGAAGGAGGTCGGCCCGCATCATCTGCGCATACTTGATACCGAGGTCGGGGTGACCGGCATCGTTCATCGTCTGCGAAAGATTGGAAAGCAGGGAATGGCGCGCTACGGGATCCTTCAGGGCCGGGAGCGCCGCGATCGCACGTCGTGCCAATACAAACGCTTCCTCGTACCGATGGTTGATGCTGTAGTTCTGTATCAGCATGCCTATCGCCCTGGCGCTCAGGCCGGGATGGCCAGAGTGCTCGAGGACGTCACGAGCCAGCTTTTCCGCCTCCTCGTAATGTCCCTGGAACTGGGCTTCCACCGCCTCAAGCGTACGAATGCGCCATTGCTGCCCAGGCGTCACATGGAGATCGCTGGACTTGAGTTCTGCAAGGATCGCCGCGAAGCGCGCATGGTCCGTCATCCGGACAGCGTCGGCCTGCTCCAGAAGTGAGGAGACATCGACGGTGGAGGCCGATGCGGCCATGCCGGCCGCTGGCCACGCCAGCATGGCGACGGCCAGCCAGGCCATTGCGTGATGCCAGCGCCGTGGCTTCACGCAGGCAACGTCAGTGGACGTCGGCGGGATGGGAGAAACTCTGCGGCTCATCGTCGGCCTCACTCTCTTCCTCATCATCGACCGGCGTGGGAACGTGCAGCGGTGCCGGCTCATCGGTATAACCGCCATTGCCATGGTTCGGCTTGCCCATCACCCGGATGCCAAATTCCTGGCCGAGCAGTGTGCTGTCCCGTTGCGCGGCGGCGCTTGCGAGCACGTCCGTCGCGCCCGCGGCTTTCAGGCGCCTCGCGAGTTCATCGGGCGGCAGGCGGCGCAGCGACGCGTCGCGGCCCACGGCTTCGAGCAGGTCAATAGAGTCCGACATACGTATACCCCTGAAACGCGGAAGGCCCCCTGCCCCCTTTGCGTTCCGTGCATTATGTCACGGTTACGTGACGGACTCTGTTGCAGTGTCCAGCGCCCTGAGGCGCGCCCAGACGTCGGGGACCGGCACCATCTTACGGGCCGGTGGCAACACGACCGTCTCCGCCACCGTCATGTCGACCCGCGGGAGGTCGCGCAACGCCACCCGTTCCATGCGCGGCGGATCGATCGGCAGTGTGGCGCACCGGTAGATCGTTATTTCGTGGTCGAGGGGATAATCACGACCCAGCCGGTCAACGAGGACCTGTCGGTAGGCCGCCCCTGTGTTATCGAGGCGCGCCATCGTAGTGTCTCCCACCAGTGCAACCTGCCATAGGACGACGTAGCCAGCCGTATCGAGCTGCCGGTCGTACAGGAGAAACTGACTGGCCTCGAAATGCTGACAGCCATAGCGCCCAGGGTCGATGCCAAGGTCGGCGTACAGGCAATCCTCGGACGATACGCCCGCCTCCATATGGGCCTCGAAGCCCTCGGCGCGCGCTGTTTCGATCGCCTTGTGGGGCGTCCACGCAAAGATGCCGGGGTGGCCATAGAATACCGCGCAAACCCGCTTTCCCATCCGGACTTCCGCCATGATCAGGTCCAGCCATTCCTGGTAAGTCACCATCCTCGACTTCCCTTCGGCATAGTTGCCTTGCAGGCTACGCACGTCGGGATTCATACGCGTGAGCCACTCCTCGACCAGGTGATCCGACATGGCGGCAAACACGACATCGGCCTGCTCGATGTAGCTTCTGGAAATCGGAGTCAGGTGGGAACCCAGCGTCATGCCCATGCCTACCAGGGCGAGACTGCCGGTCTTCGAAACGCTTGTGGTTGGCATATGCATCCGCGGATCGTAGGGCAAATCCGGCCACAGCCACATAGGCCATTTGCGTAGGCATACGGCCGAGGCACGATAGACGCAGCCTCTTGTCATCATAAGATCAATCAATTTCTGCAATGTTCATCCACAGGCCTATGATCGAGTTATTGCGTTAGTCACGGGACGCCGGCGGGCCTGCGTCTCCGAAGCCAACCCCCAGTGGAGAAACGCGATGTCGAGTGAATCGAAGTGCCCGTTCAACCATGCCGCGGGCGGCGGCCAGACCAATGACGACTGGTGGCCCGACCGGCTACGGGTCGACCTGCTCAACCAGCATTCGTCGCGATCCAATCCCCTGGGCGACGACTTCAACTACGCCGAGGCCTTCAAGTCGCTGGACTATGCCGCGCTGAAGAAGGACCTCGAGGCGCTGATGACCGACTCGCAGCCCTGGTGGCCGGCGGACTTCGGCCACTACGGCGGCCTGTTCATCCGCATGGCCTGGCATAGCGCCGGCACCTATCGCATCGGCGATGGCCGTGGCGGCGGTGGCCGTGGCCAGCAACGCTTCGCGCCGCTCAACAGCTGGCCCGATAACGTCAGCCTGGACAAGGCGCGGCGCCTGCTGTGGCCGATCAAGCAGAAGTACGGCAACAAGATTTCCTGGGCGGACCTGCTGATCCTGACCGGCAACGTCGCCCTGGAGAGCATGGGCTTCAAGACGTTCGGTTTCGCCGGCGGCCGCGAGGACACCTGGGAACCCGACCACGACGTGTACTGGGGCGCGGAGACCGAATGGCTCGGCGGCGATAACCGCTACGGCAAGGTCACCCCGAAGGACGATGGCGTGCTCGTCGCCGACCCGCACCTCCACGGCAAGGAAGAAGACCGGACCGAGGGTGGGCGCAACCTCGAGAACCCGCTGGGTGCCGTGCAGATGGGCCTCATCTATGTGAACCCGGAAGGCCCGGAGGGCAACCCGGACCCGGTGGCTGCCGCGCACGACATCCGCGAAACCTTCGGCCGCATGGCCATGAACGATGAAGAGACCGTCGCGCTCATCGCGGGCGGCCATTCGTTCGGCAAGACGCACGGCGCCGGCGATGCCAAGAACGTGCTGGCCGAGCCGGAAGCCGGCTACCTCGAGCAGCAGGGCCTGGGCTGGCGCAATGAACTGGGCAGCGGCGTGGGCGCCGATGCGATCACCAGCGGTCTGGAAGTCACCTGGACGCAGACGCCGACGAAGTGGAGCAACCTGTTCTTCGAGAACCTGTTCGGGTTCGAATGGGAGCTCACCAAGAGCCCGGCCGGCGCCAACCAGTGGGTCGCGAAGGGCGCGGAAGCGTCGATCCCCCTGGCCTTCGACCAGAGCAAGAAGCAGCTCCCGACCATGCTGACGACCGATCTGTCGCTGCGCATGGATCCGGCCTACGAGAAGATCTCGCGGCGCTTCCTCGAGAACCCCGACCAGTTCGCCGACGCCTTTGCCCGCGCCTGGTTCAAGCTGACCCATCGCGACATGGGCCCGCTCTCGCGCTACCTCGGCCCGGAAGTGCCGAAGGAAGAACTCATCTGGCAGGATCCCCTGCCCAAGGCCGACCATGCGCCCGCGAGCGAAGCGGAACTGAAGGCGCTCAAGGAAAAGGTGCTGGCCTCCGGCCTTTCCGTGGCCGAACTGGTATCGACCGCCTGGGCTTCCGCGTCCACGTTCCGCGGCGGTGACAAGCGTGGCGGCGCCAACGGTGCGCGCGTACGCTTGTCCCCGCAGAAGGAGTGGCGGGTGAACAACCCGGCCCAGCTGGCCCGGGTGCTCGAGAAGCTGGAAGGCATCCGCAAGGAAGCGAGCGCGAAGATTTCGCTCGCGGACCTGATCGTCCTTGCCGGCGGCGCAGCCATCGAAAAAGCGGCGAAAGATGCGGGCCACGACGTGACCGTACCGTTCTCGCCCGGTCGCACCGATGCGTCGCAGGAGCAGACCGACATCGCCTCGTTCGAGTCGATGGAGCCGATCGCCGATGGGTTCCGCAACTTCGTGAAGGGCCACTACCGGGTCCCGGCCGAAGCGCTGCTGATCGACAAGGCCCAGCTGCTGACGCTCACGGCGCCGGAGATGACGGCGCTGGTGGGCGGCATGCGCGTGCTCGGCGCGAACTTCGATGGCGGCAGCACGGGCGTCCTGACCGACCGCCCCGGCCAGCTGACGAATGACTTCTTCCGCCACCTGCTCGATATGAAGTACGAGTGGAAGCCGACGTCGCCAGCCCGCCACGAGTTCACCGGAAGCGAGCGCGGTGGCGGGAAGGCGCGCTGGACCGCCAGCCGCGTCGACCTGGTATTCGGCTCCAACTCGGTGCTGCGCGCCCTGGCCGAGGTCTATGCCCAGGACGACTCGGGCAAGAAGTTCGCCAGGGATTTCGTCGCCGCATGGGCGAAGGTGATGGACCTCGACCGCTATGACCTGAAACGCCGGTAAGCCGTTGTGCCACCCAAGGGCCACCCGGCGCGAGCCGGGTGGCCTTTCACATCCGGACGGCCCCTGGATGCGTTAGCCTAGACGCAGATTCGGCAACCTTTTTCAGAACTGAGGTACGGATCGCAATCGCGCAGGATTTTCCGAGCGGGTTCATGGCACGCTTGGCAAATACCGACACTCATGGGGAGTAGACGTGAACGGAAGCACGGCTCACAGGGTCACCTGGGTACAACTGTTCGCACTCGCTGCCGCTTACGCGGCGGTTTACGAGTTCGCGCGCTACCTGACCATCTCGCACTGGATGCTCACCGCGGGCCTCCGGCTCGCGTGCCTTTTCCTCCTGCCCATCCGGTACTGGCCGGCCCTGATCCTGGGCGAGGCACTGCCGTCGTTCGAAAATGCCCTGCTCCATGTGCCGGAGTTTGGCGGCGCATGGGCCCTCGCGGCCGCTGTCCCCATGGTGCTCCTGTGGATACCCGTCGTACGTCCGCTGCGCCAGCGCTGGCCGCTACGTACCGCGGATGGCGCGCTGCGGGCGGGCGTGGTGCTCGCTGCGACCCTGGGGTGCGCGGCCGTCACGGCCGTTTCCACCACGATGGAACTGGAAGCCGCCCTGCTCTCGAATCCGGGCGTCTGGCCGGACATCTCGATCAATGACTACTTCTGGGCTTATCTCCTCGGTGCGTACCTGGGCGCGCTGACCCTGACGCCCACGGTGCTGGCGATCCACGAACGCGTGACCGCCGTTCCCCGCTTCAGCGTTTCGCTGGTATGGAAAAGTGCGTTATCGCGTGACCTGCTCGCCTGGATCCTTCCCATCTGCGCCGGACTGGCGTGGGTGGCCATGGCTACCTCCCAGGATGGTCTCCGCCAGGCCGCTCGCCTGGCCCTGATCCTGCCCATCTTCGCCGCAGCCATACGCCACGGCTGGCATGGCACCGCACTCGCGGGCATGGCCGCCAGCGTCGCCCTGGCCATAACGGGGGTAACCCTGCTCGAGCCAGAAATGATCCGCTGCCAGGCGGTGCTGGCGTTGTGCATCTCCGGAACGCTGCTGATGGGCTCCAGACTGCCCGTCCGCGCCACGCTGGCATCACCGCTCACACGCGTGAGGCGGTGATGCCAGGGTGCGCACCCGTCATCGTTGAAGCATTCCGCGCAGTGTCAAAAGTGTTGCGTTGAGTGTCGTGCCGATCAGTTGAACTTGACGCTGCACTCGGCGGGGTTCTTGCAGTTCACGGGGACGACCTGTACCCGGGCGTGATCGCCTGAAGTGACAGGGGCGGATACGGCGGCAGCGCTGCCAGCAGCGAACGACAGGGCGATAGCGGCAACGACAACGGCCGAACGGACGAGGGTACGCATGGTGGATCTCCTGCTGTGGTGGTTGGAGACCCTAGCGTAGCGCCCGACTTACACAGAAAACGCAGTATCCCGGCGGCTTGGGATGAGCGTATTCGGCACACCGGGCACATCGTGTTGGCAACGTTCACGAGAACGTTTACGGCCACTCTCGCGTACACCGCGCACTTTGAGGATATACTTATATTGACTGTATATCCCCGGAGAGTACGATGCGCGTATCAAAGTGGGGCAACAGCCTGGGCATTCGCCTGCCGGCTGCCGTCGTGGAGGCATTGGGTTTGAAAGAGGGAGATGACGTCGTGCTTTATGCAAAAGGAACCCGCGAATTCGCCGTCGAGCGCGGCCCGCGCGATGAAGAAGTACTGCAGCGCCTGCGTGCCATGGGTAGCAAGCTGCCCGCCGATTTTCGTTTCGATCGCGATGACGCCAACGAGCGCTGATGGAAGGGCTCAACTTCCTCGACAGTAACGTCGTCCTGTATCTGCTCTCGCCCGATGCAAAGAAACAGGCCATCGCGCTGGAGCTGCTGTCGCGCAGGCCAGCCATCAGCGTGCAGGTGCTTAACGAGGTCACCAACGTTTGTCGAAAGAAGGCCGCGATGTCGTGGGACGACATCGCTATCTTCCTCGCCGACGTTCGACATTTCTGTTCCGTCGTGCCGCTGACGACGGAGATCCACGACAGCGCGCGCCGCCTTGCGCGACGACACCAGTTGTCGTTCTACGATGCGAACATCGTCGCCGCCGCCATCGATACCGGCGCAGCCGTCGTCTGGTCGGAAGACATGCATGACGGCCTGGTGATCGAGCACACCGTCACCGTGGTGAATCCGTTCCGCAAACCCGCGACTTATCCGCCTGCGGGCGTGTAACCCTTCGCAGCCATGGTCGCGGCGACAGCCGCTTCGACGTTGGCAATCACGGTTTCAAGCGGCTGGTTGGCATCGATCTCCACGATCGGCGCGCCGCTGTAGCGAAGCAACGGAGTCACCGCGATCTTGCGCGCAAGCGCGTCGCGGCGGTGATCCGGTTTGCGCGCACAGGCCACATCCAGATCGACGTTCAGCCGCAACACGAGATCCGGTTTGTGGCTCGCCATCCACTCGAACACCGAGTGCTCGTAACGCGCCAGGCGCACGACGAGGCCAGAGCCCTTCGTTGTGTCGGGGAAGCCCGGGCCATCGTAGGCACCGGGAATTTCCACCTGGGGGAAGCGATCGGTGACGACGATCAGGCCCTGGTGGCGCAGCGCCAGCATGCGCTTGAAGCGAAGCTTGCGACGCAACGTGAAACCGGTAATCACCAGCGCGGGGAACAGCGTCGGCTGCTTGTCTTCCTTGATGCGGTCGTTCACGCCATCGACCTTGCGCTTGATAGCGCGATCGAGCATCGGCCCGATGAGCGGCCAGCGCGCCATGGCGCGGGCGATGTTGCCCGACTGCTTGCCAAGGTGCACACGGCCCGCGGGGCCATAACGGGTGATCCAGCTGGCCACGTGATCGCATACCGTCGATTTGCCCGAGCCATCGGTACCGATGATGGCGATCAGGGGAGCCATGGTGTCAGGCTGGGCGGGCATGCGGTGTCGTTTCCTGGAAGGTGAGCGTCGAAAAGGATAGCAGCGCACGGCGGGCAACGGGCCCGGGAAAGGGCAACGTAGACGTGCATGACGGGGCGGGAATACCATAAAAGGCATTGTCTGCAACGCCCTGCCCGGTGGGCCCTCCGTGTCCGAACACCCTGATTCCTCTCAACGCCTGCGGGTCGTTGCCCTTACCGGCTGCGACGGATCGGGCAAATCCACACTGGCTGATTCACTCGTGGCGCGTCTGCGTGAGCAGGGCCCGGTCGAACAGCTGTACCTCGGCCAGTCGTCGGGGCGCATCGGTGAATGGATCCGTGAACTGCCGGTCGTCGGCGGCCCCCTGGGCCGTTACCTGACCCGGAAGTCCGACCGGGTCCACGACCGGCCGAAGCAGGCGCCCGGTGGCGTGACGGCGCTGGCGATCTACCTGCTCTCGCGCTGGCGGGCCCATAAATACCGGCGCATGCTGCGCGTTTGCCGCAGCGGGACCCTGGTGGTCACCGACCGCTACCCGCAGGCCGAGATCCCCGGCTTCCTATTCGATGGCGCCGAACTGGCGAAGACCCAGGGCGGCTCATGGTGGGTGCGCTGGCTGCGCGCACGCGAGCAGAAACTGTACGCGTGGATGGCCACGGGCGTGCCCATGCTGGTGATCCGCCTCAACGTGGATGAAGCCACCGCGCACGCCCGCAAGCCCGACCACAAGCTGTCGTCGCTGCGCGCCAAGATCGCCAACCTCCCCCTCCTCAACTTCAACGGCGCGCACATCGTGGATCTCGACGGCCGTGACAGCCCCGGCTTCGTCCTCGACGAATCGCTGCGTGCCGTGCGCGCGGCGCAAGGGAGCCTGCAGCCATGACCCACGAACGCGATGACGCCCCGCTCCCGCCCATTCCCGGCCTGATCGCCGTGGTCGGTTGCGATGGCACCGGCAAATCCACGCTTACCCACGACCTGCTGCGCATCCTGGGCAAGCACGTGCCGACCGAGCGCCGTTACCTCGGCCTCATCTCCGGGGAGAGCGGCGCGAAGATCAAGGAGCTCCCGCTGATCGGTCCGCGCCTGGAGAAGCGCCTGGCCGCCAAGGCCGCGCACGCACAGGACATGAAGAACAAGCCGCCCGGCGTCTGGGGCGCGCTCATCATGTATGCCCTATCCGTGTGGCGCGAAGGACAGCTGCGCAAGGTTTGCCGGCTCGCCGAAAGCGGCACGCTGGTCATCACCGACCGCTTCCCGCAGGCGGAAGTGAGCGGCTTCCGCTATGACGGCCCGGGCCTCGGCATGGAGCGCAGTGAACACTGGCTCGTGCGGAAGCTGGCCGCGCGCGAGCAGCGTTTGTACAAGCGCATGGCGCGCTACCGGCCGATACTGGTGATCAAGCTGGATATCGACGTGGCGACGGCCTACGCGCGCAAGCCCGACCACAGCCGCTCGGAGCTAAGCGACAAGATCGCGGTGATGGCGCGCCTTCAATACAACGGTGCGCCGCTGTTCGATCTGGATACTCGCGCCCCGTACCCCGATGTACTGGCACGGGCCCTGCGCGCCGTTACGGCCGTGGTGCCCGCCCTGCCATCCAACCTGCCAGCCGAGGCATCGTGAACACCACTCTTTCGAACGCTCCGCAGGCGCCGCTGTGGCGCCGGCTGCTCATCCGCTCCGGCAAGCGCTTCCTGCGCTGGAGCGGCCGCTTCCAGGCGAAGCACTCGCTGGTCGCCACCACCCCGGTGCTGCCGAATGACACGTTCGACTGGGTGCCCCGGCTCGAGGCCGCCTGGCCCGATATCCGCCAGGAGCTCGACCACCTGCTCAAGCACCCGGAGGACATCCCGGCGTTCCACCAGATCTCCCCCGACCAGAAGCGGATCTCGAAGGGCGATAACTGGAAGACCTTCGGCTTCTACGTTTACGGCAAACGCGTGGACGAGAACTGCGCGGTCTGCCCCCGCACGGCGGCCGCCCTGGATGCCCTGCCGGGCATGCGCAGCGCGATGTTCTCGATCCTGCAGCCCCGCTACCGGATCGCGGCGCACAAGGGCCCGACCAAGGCGGTCATCCGCGCCCACCTGGGCCTGCGGGTGCCCCAGGACTGGGAAAACGTGTGGATCCGGGTCGATGACCAGATCCTTCACTGGCGTGAAGGCAAGGTCGTACTTTTCGACGACAGTTTTGAACACGAAGTTCACAATGACACCGACGAGCTCCGCGCGGTGCTGTTCATCGACATCGACCGCCCCTCGGACCGGCTGGGTACCGCCTTTAACCGATTGATTTTCTGGCTAATCAGCATCAGCCCCTATGTTCGCCAGCCGATCCGGAACATGGCGAAGTGGAACAAGGACCACGCCCGGAACTAGGCGATAATCGCGTCCGAATTCACACAAAACTTACAAGAAAGGCGTATAGGGACTTACGAAAATCTGAGTAAATTCTTAACATAGCCGCCAATTAGGGTACCATTAGGTTCAGTAATGGCCTTGCAACCATCCGGTGCTGTCCCCAACTGACGCGAAGCCTGCGTCAAATAGCGGTAGAAATAATGAGCGCTGACGGAAATCTTCCTACTCGCATAGTGGCGGCTACGCCCACCATCAACTCGGTGCCCCTGCGCCCGGGCGACTTCGCCACTTTGGCGGAGGTGCTGGACTATGCGGCGACCGGCACGACCGGCGCGAACTTCTATGCGGGCGGCAAGCTGGTCACGGCGCTCCCTTACGCTACCTTGCGAACGCAGGCGATTGACCTTGCGCAGCGCCTGGCCTCGCTCGAGCTGCCGCGTGGCGCTCGCGTGGCCATCGTTGCGGAAACCAACGCCGACTTCCTCCGCTTCTTCTTCGCATGCCAGTACGCCGGCCTGGTGCCCGTGGCGGTGCCGTCGGCCGTGAACCTCGGCGGCCATGACGCCTTCGTGCTGAAGCTTCGCGGCATGCTGCAGGCATCCGACGCGGCACTCGCCGTGGCGTCCGAGACGTTTCAGGGCTTCCTGGGTGAAGCCGTACGCGATACGAACGTGGTCATGTGGGGCGAGCCGTCGGCGTTCGACGCGCTGCCCGTGGCCGGTGCGACGCTCGAGCCGATCGGCCCGGATGAAGTGGCGTACCTCCAGTTCACTTCCGGTAGCACCGGCACGCCCAAGGCGGCGGTGATCACCGAGCGCGCGTTGCTCGCCAACCTGCGCGGCTCGATCAACCATGGCCTGGTGCTGCGCGAGGACGACCGCTTCGTCTCGTGGCTGCCCTTCTATCACGACATGGGCCTGGTCGGCTGCCTGCTCACCGTCATGGGCGGCCAGCGCTCCATCGATTACCTGGACACGCGTGAATTCGCGATGCGTCCGCGTCGTTGGCTGGAACTCATGAGCGAGTCGAAGGCGACGATCGCCTACAGCCCGCCCTTCGGTTACGACATGTGCGCGCGCCGCGTGCGTCCCGGCGACATCGCTTCGTACGACCTCTCGCACTGGCGCATCGCCGGTATCGGCGCCGAGCCGATCCACCCGGACGTGGCGCTGAAGTTCGCCGAGCTGCTCGCACCGGCAGGGTTCGATGCGAAGGCATTCGTGCCGTCGTATGGCATGGCGGAAGCCGCGCTGGCCGTGAGCTTTGCTCCGCTGCGCGGTGGCATGGTCGTCGACTGGATCGACCCGACCGACCTTTCCGACCACCTGCGCGCGACGCCGGTGGCCGAGGGCCAGGGCACGCCGTTCGTCCGCTGTGGGCCGGTGCTGCCCGAGCATGAGCTCGAGATCCGCGACGATGCCGGCCACTCGCTGGCCGATCGCCACGTCGGCAAGATCCTCGTCCGTGGCCCGAGCGTCATGTCGGGCTACTACCAGCAGCCCGAACTGAGCGGCGACGTGCTTGGGGCCGATGGCTGGCTCGACACCGGCGACATCGGCTACCTGGTCGATGGCGAAGTCGTGATCACGGGCCGCCACAAGGACATGATCATCGTCAACGGCCGCAACATCTGGCCGCAGGAGATCGAGCGCATCGTCGAGCGCCAGCCCGAGCTTCGCTCGCAGGATGCTTCCGCATTCAGCGTGCCGGGCCCGACCGGCGCCGAGATCGCTGTCGTGGTCGTTCAGTGCAACACCGATGACACCGCTGTCCGCGTCGCGCTGGTCCAGCGTATCCGCCGCGAACTGCTGGAAGAACTGGGCGTCGATTGCCTTATTGAACTGGTGCCGCGCCACACGTTGCCGCGCACTTCGTCCGGCAAGCTTTCGCGCTCGGCCACCCGCAAGGGTTACCTGGAACGGCAGGCACAGGAGCAGGTCCTTCGGGTCGCGGGTTCGCGATGAACGAAGCGCTCGACGACGGCACGCCGGTCATCGCATTGACCGGTGCCACGGGTTTCATTGGCGCCGCGTTGAGTGAGCACCTGGTCAAGGCGGGCTACCGCGTCCGCGCGCTGTACCGCCCCCGCCGCGGCCGGACCATGCCTTGCGCCGATGGCCTCAAATGGATCGCTGGCGATCTCGACGACCAGGACGCGCTCGCTGAACTCATGCGCGGCGCGGTGGCCATGGTCCATTGCGCGGGCAGCGTCCGCGGTGCGAGCCAGGCCGATTTCGACCGGGTCAACGAGCAGGGCGTGATCCATGTCGTCGATGCCGCGGTGCGCGAGCCGGCGTGCCAGCGCTTCCTGCTGATTTCATCGCTTGCCGCGCGCGAGCCCGCGCTCTCCGACTATGCCGGCAGCAAGCGCCGTGGCGAACGCGCGCTGGCCGAGCGTGCCGGCCGGCTCAACTGGGCGGCGATCCGCCCACCCGCCGTCTACGGCCCGGGCGACCGCGAGATGCTCCCGCTGTTCCAGGGCATGGAGCGCGGCATCGCCGCGATCCCGGGCGCCGGCGATGGCCGGTTCTCGATGATCCACGTGGCCGACCTGGCGTCGGCCGTGGTGGCCTGGCTCGGTGCCCGCACGGAAAGCGGGGCTATCTACGAGCTGGATGACGGCCACGCCCGTGGCTACGACTGGGATACCGTCCTCGGGACGGCGGCACAGGTGCTGCGCCAGGGCGCGCCCATCCGCCGCCTGAAGATCCCCGTCGCCGTCCTGCGCACCGTGGCCCAGGTGAACCGCCTGGGTGCCCGCCTCTTTGGCTATGCGCCGATGCTGACCCCCGGCAAGGTGCGTGAGATCACGCACGCCGACTGGGTCTCCGACAGCACGGCCTTCGTACAAGCCACCGGCTGGCGGCCCGTCGTAAACTTCCGCGATGGGCTGGCCCAGACCCTTGGCAAATCTCCTGCCGCTTTGACCGGATTGCCCGAATGACCCACCAGAACATCGTTGCGCAGGTGATCGAACTGATCACCCAGCTGCCCGATATGCGTTCCCCCGCGCACATCACCGAAAAGACCGGCCTCACCGGCGACCTGGGCCTCGACTCGCTGAAGGTCATGGACCTGGTCGTGCTGGTGGAGGATCACTTCGACATCTCCGTGCCGGTCAACGAACTGGCCGATATCAAGACGGTGGGCGAGTTCGCCACGCTGATCGGCAAGATCGTGGACAAGCACGCATGAAAGAGAACGCCCGCCTCCTGGCGGTGCAGGCCGTCCGCCAGGAGCTGGCGACGCTCGGCATCGATCCGTTCGGTATCCAGATCGACGAGATCCTCTCGCCGACGGAAGGCCTGATCCAGGGCCGCCAGACGATCCTCGCCGGCACCAACAACTACCTGGGCCTGACCTTCGACCCGGATTGCATCGCCGCCGCGCGCGATGCCCTCCAGAGCTCCGGTACGGGCACCACGGGCTCGCGCATGGCGAACGGCAGCTATGCCGCGCACCGTGAGCTGGAGCTCGACCTGGCGCGTTTCTACGGCAAGCGCGACGCCATCGTGTTCTCCACGGGCTACCAGGCCAACCTGGGCATGATCTCGGCCCTGGCCGGCCCGGGCGACACGGTGCTGATCGACGCCGACAGCCACGCGAGCATCTACGACGGCTGCAACCTGAGCGGCGCGAACACCATCCGCTTCCGCCACAACGATCCGGAAGACCTGGCCAAGCGCATGCGCCGCCTGGGCGACGAGGCCGCCAACGCGGTCGTCGTCATCGAGGGCGTGTACAGCATGCTCGGCGACCGCGCCCCGCTGCGCGAGTTCGTGGACGTGAAGAACCAGTTCGGCGCCACGCTGCTCGTGGACGAGGCCCACTCCATGGGCGTGCTGGGCGAGAAGGGCCAGGGCCTCTGCGAAGAGACCGGCACCCTCGACGGCATCGATTACGTCGTCGGCACCTTCAGCAAGAGCCTCGGCAACACCGGTGGCTTCTGCGTGGGCGACGCCGAAGAGATGGACGTGCTGCGTTACGCGAGCCGCCCCTACGTATTCACCGCCTCGCTGCCGCCTGCCACGATCGCGGCGACGCGCATGGCGTTGCGCAAGCTCGAGGCGGCCCAGGACCTGCGCCAGCGGATCCGTGAGAACTCGGCGCGCCTACATGCCGGCCTGAGCGCACTGGGCTTCCGCCTGGGTGCCCCGGCGAACGCCGTGGTCGCCGTGCTCGCGGGCGAGAAGATCGAGGCCCTGCGCTTCTGGCACCACCTGCTCAAGCACGGCGTATACGTGAACGTGATGGTGCCGCCGGCCACGCCGGGCAATGAATCGCTGCTCCGTTGCAGCGTCAGTGCCGCGCACACGCCGGAGCAGATCGACGCGATCTGTGCCGCGTTCGCCAGCTGGCCCGGCCGCAACGCCGGTCACCAATGAAGCACTGGTTTTCCGATGGCGCGTTCCGCGCCATCGTGCGCAACGCGACCTACCTTGGCTCCAGCAACGTCGTCGGCGCGCTGCTGGGCTTGCTGGCGCTCGCCTGCGCCGGCCGCGCCATGCACCCGGCGCTGTTCGGCGTACTGGTGGTGGTCCAGGCCTATGGCAAGACGGTCAGCGATATCGCCAAGTTCCAGACCTGGCAGTTCATCGTCCAGTTCGGCACGCCGGCGCTCGCGCATAACGACCTGAACCGCTTCCGTGACGTGGTCGGCTTCTCGTTCGGCCTCGATCTCGCCAGCGGCGCTGTCGCGCTGGTCGGCGGCATGGTCCTGCTGCCCTTCCTCAGCCACGCGGTCGGCATCCCGCCGGGCGATTTCTGGTGGGCGCTGGCGTACTGCACCCTGATCCCCACGACGACCGCGGCGACGCCCACCGGCATCCTGCGCTCGATCGACCGTTTCGACCTGATCGCCGTGCAGCAGGCGATCACGCCGTTCCTGCGCGCCGTTGGCAGCGTCATCGCGTACTTCGGCGATCTCGGCTTCCCCGGCTTCATCGCGACCTGGTACGTCTCCAGCCTGGCCGGCGATGCCGCGCTGTGGTGGTTCGCCGTGCGCGAGCTGCGCCGGCAGAACATCCAGGATGCGCTCCGGCCCAAGCTGTTCAGCGCGGCGCGCCGGATCAAGGGCGCGTGGGATTTCGTCTGGACCACCAATTTCGCGCACTCGATCTGGTCGGCGCGCAACGCCGGCAGCAACGTGCTTGTCGGCATCGTGCTGGGCCCCGCCGCGGCCGGCCTGTTCAAGGTCGCACTGACCTTCTTCGACGCCGCAGGCACCCCTGCGTCGCTCATGCAGAAGAGCTTCTATCCTGAGATCCGCCGCCTCGACCCGGCCAGCGACCGCCCGTGGAAGCTGGGCCTGCGCTCCGGCATGCTCGCCGGCGGCCTGGGCGTGCTCGTGGCCGTGCTGGTCATCGGCGTCGGCAAGCCGCTGATCGGCGCCGTGTTCGGCAAGCAGTACCTCGAGGCGTACGACCTGTTGCAGGTCATGTGCGCCGCGCTGGTCGTTTCCATGGCCGCGTTCCCGCTCGAGTCCCTGCTCTACATCGCCAACCGCCAGCGCGCCGCGCTGGTGGCCCAGGCGCTCGCCGCCCTTGCCTACGTGGGCCTGCTGATCGGCCTCAGCCATGCGTACGGCATCATGGGCGCCGCGGTGGCCTACTTCGGCGGCCAGTGCCTGGACGCGCTGTTCTCACTGGTGCCGACGCTGGGCGCGTACCGCAACCGGCATAAGCTCACGTTCTACGCGCCTGAGGAAGCAAGTTGATGAACGGCATCGGTGGTTTGCGCTGGCAACGATTCCCGAAGGAAACCCTTCGGCGATTGTTCGATGCCGTCGATACCGACGATGTCGTGGATGCGCACGTCGACCTGCCCAACCCGATCGTGCTGGCCTGCCCGGATGAATGGATCGAGCGCTGCTACGCGCTGTGCCTGCAGTTCTGGGAAGACGGCGTCACCCGCGCGGAGCTGATGCACCTGGTGGACAAGCTGCTCCGCAACGAGGGGCTCAGCGCCGACGATCGCATCCAGTACAAGAACATCCGCGCGCGCTACAAGCACCTGCGTTTCGCGCAGCGCCTGTACGGCAAGCGGCACCGGTCGGGCTTCGTGTTCGACCTGACCACGCGGATCATGGGCCACCTGCAGGATGCGTTCCGTGGCGGCAAGCGCAGCCGCGTGGTGCGCCGCGGCCTCGAGCTGAAATGCCTGCTTTCGCGCCCGGTGTGGCGGATGGTCCGCCGCGGCCTCATCAACATGGAACTCGATAACGAGGCCGGATTCCTCGCGCACCAGCGCGCGGAGATCCGCCGCCTGAAGAAGGCCATGGCACGCACCAGCTTCGCCGGCCACCAGTTCCACACCGTGCGCAAGATCATCAGCATGCAGGTGTCGTACTACGACACCCTGCGCTCGATCGAGCCGACCGAGCACGCGCTCCGCATGTCGCGCTTCCTGGCGGCGATCAACGGGCTGATGGGTGCGCGCCACGACGAGATGGTCGCCGACCAGCTCTCGGGCCGGCGCGACTACCGCACGCCGACGCCGCTTGCGGCACAGACCCGTACCCGACTCGAGACGCTCGTCGCCCACTACCCGCTTTAGCGGGCAGCGGTCGCGTCGGTCGGGGTTTCCTCTGGCTGCCAGCCACCGCCGAGGGCAACGACCAGGTTCACGCTGGCGTCGAGCTGGCGGCGACGCAGTTCAAGGTTGCCGCGCACGGCGTTGAGCGCGGTATTCGCCGCATCCACGACCGCCGGGTAATCGGCCACGCCCTCGCGGTACTGGTTCTGCATCACGCGGTCCGCCTCGGTCGCCGCCTTCGCGGCATCCGCGTGCAGCTGCGCCGTACCGGCCAGCGTGCTGGTCACGACCAGGCCGTCTTCCACCTCGCGGTAGGCATCCAGCACGGTCTGCCGGTAATTGGCCACGGCCTCGTTGTAAGCGGCACCGGCGTTCTCTTCGCCACCCTCGAGGCGGCCACCGGCGAACAGCGGCGCATGCGCGTCCACCGTGCCCGTGGGCCCGCGACGGACGCCGATGCCCGCGGCCAGGCTGATCGAAGGCAGCGTCTGTGCCTTGGCGACACCCACCCGCGCGTTGGCGGCGGCCATGCGCCGCTCGCTTGCGACGACATCCGGGCGACGCGTCAGCAGCGTGGCCGGCACGCCGGCCGGGATCTCCGGCACCGCGACATCGAAAGTGGCGACCGGGGCGATCGCGAAGTCGGCCGGCGCCTTGCCCAGCATCACCGCGATCGCATGCTCGAGCTGCGCGCGGCCGCTCTTTGCATCGGCAAGCTGCAGCTGCGCGGCACTGGAGCGGACGAGCGCATCGGCCACGTTGGCACTGGATGCCTGGCCTTGCGCGTACTGGTTCTGCACCATCGTGTGCCAGCGGGTGCCGACATCGGCCGCGCGCTCGATCAGTGCGATGAGCGCGTCATCCTCGCGCAGCGCGAAATAGCTCTGCACCACGCGTGCCTGCATCGAGAGCGTGGCGCCAGCCAGGTCGGCCTGGCTGGCCTGCGCGGAGGCGCGGTGCGCCTCGACGTCACGGCGGATGCGGCCCCACAGGTCGATGTCCCAGCTCACGCCCAGGCCGAAGTCATTTTCGTTGCGCTGGCCGGACTTGAACGAGCCCACGCCGATCGCCGGATAGGCCGGGCCACCCGCGACCTTCACCAGCGCCTCGGCTTCGCGCACGCGCGCCTCGGCGGCGGCGAGCGACTGGTTGTTCACCTCCACCTGCGAGACCAGCGCATCGAGCGTGGCGTCGTTGTAGATCGACCACCATTTGCCCGCAGGCATCGGAGCCGTGGCGCCCGGCGCCTGCGCCTCCTTGTACGCCGCGGGCGCGGGCGCCGCCGGGCGGACATAATCCGGACCCACGGTGCATGCGGCGAGGCCGACAACGAAGCCTGCCGCGGCAAGCGCGCGCACGAAGGCGTTCACGGACGGCGCGCTCATGCGAGCGGGCCCTTGCCGGTCGTGTATCCCGCCCCGCGCCGGGTCCCGAAGCTGTGCAGCCATTGGCTTGTCCACCTGCTGAATCGATCAAGGTAAAGGTACACAACCGGGGTCGTGTACAGGGTCAACACCTGGCTGAGGATGAGGCCGCCGCCCATCGCGATACCGAGCGGCTGCTGCATCTCCGAACCATTGCCGCGCGAGAGCGCGAGCGGCACCGCCGCGACCATCACCGCCAACGACGTCATGAGGATCGGACGGAACCGCAGCCGGCAGGCCTCGTGGATCGCTTCCAGCGGCGTCAGGCGCCCTTCCCGGCCGGCGGCCAGGGCGAAGTCCACCATCATGATCGCGTTCTTCATGACGATGCCGACGAGCGAGAAGATGCCGACCAGTGCGATCACATCCAGGTCGGTGCGGAACAGGATCAGCGCGAAGACCGCGCCGACGGCCGCGGACGGCAGCGTGCTCAGGATCGTGATGGGATGCACGCAGCTCTCGTACAGGATGCCGAGCACGATGAACAAGGTCAGGAACGCGCCGAGGATCAGGGCCGGCTCGCTATCGGCCACCTGCCGTGCCGCGCCCGCGGCGCCCTGGTAGCTGCCCCGCACCGAGGTCGGCACGGCGAGCTTGCGCATGGCGCCTTCGATCAGCTGCGTGGCCTGCGCCAGCGAGACGCCGGGCACGCGGTCAAACGAAATGGTGGCGGCAACCGACTGCCCGTAGTGCGCGATATCCAGCGGGGTATCGAACTCCCGCACCTGGCCCAGCGCCAGCAACGGCACGCTGTTCCCACCCGCTGCGGGAACCGTAAGGCGATCGAGGCCCTGCGCGGATCGCGCGAACTCCGGCGCCACGCCCATCACCACCGGCACCTGGCTGGTCGGCGTGAACACGGTGGTGACCCGGCGGTCGGCGAAGGCATCGCGGAGGACACTATCGATCCGCGAATAGCCCACGCCAAACTGCGCGGCCACGCCACGGTCCACATCGAGCGATGTCGCGATGCCCACGTTGCCGGCATTGCCGTGCACGTTGGTGAGCTGCGGCAGGGCCAGCATGGCCTGCACCACCCGTGGCGTCCATTCGCGCAGCAGTTCGGGCGAATCCGCCTGCAGGGTGAATTCGTTCGACGAGCGGCTGCGGCGGCCGCCGACACGGATGTTCTGCACGGACGTGACGGTATAGATGCCGCCCTCCTTCCCCGCGAGCTTCCGGTTCAGGCGCGCGGCGACTTCGTCAGCCGTGGCCGTGCGCTCCGAGAGCGGCTTCAGCGTGACGAACAGCGAGCCATCGTTCTGCTCAAGGTATCCGGCCACCGATGCGACGCCGGGATCTGCGCGCACGATGTCGATGAACTCGGCCAGCCGCGCCCTCGCCACGGGGAAAGCGGTACTGCCGCCCGCGTCGAAATCGCCGGTGAGCTCGCCGGTATCCTGCCGCGGGAAAAAGCCCTTGGGCACGACCACGTACAGGACGACGCTGAGGCACAAGACCACCAGCAGCGAGAGCATGGTCAGCGGCGCATGGCGCAGCGCCCACACGAGGCTCCGGTCGTAGCGCTGCTGCAGGCGCGCCAGCGACCGCTCGCTCCACTGGTAGATGCGGCCATGCGCGCGTGCCGTGCCGGCGGGGCGCAGCCATTGCGCACACCACATCGGCACCACGGTCAACGACACCACCAGCGAAATGGCGATCACGGTGGCCAGGGTCACCGAGAACTCGCGGACGAACAGGCCGACATAGCCGCCCATGAGCAGCATCGGGATGAACACCGCGATCAACACCGCGCTCATCGACACCACCGTGAGCCCGACCTCGCCGGCACCCACGCGCGCCGCTTCACGCGGCGGCAATCCGGCCTCGAGGTGGCGGGAGATGTTCTCGACGACCACCACGGCGTCGTCCACCGCGAAGCCCACGGCGATGGTCAATGCCATCAGCGAAAGAATGTCGAGGCTATAACCCAGCGCCTTCATGACGATCATGGCGCCGAGCATCGCGATCGGCGCGACCGCGCTCGCGATGATCGCCGCGCGCCAGTCGCGCAGGAACAGCAGCATCACCACGACGACGAGCACCACGGCCAGGGCCAGCGTGTGCTCGGCGCCGCGCAGCGATGCGCGCACGGTGGTCGCGCGATCGACGATCACGCTCACATGCATATCGCCTGGCAATGACGCGCGCAGCACCGGCAGCCGCTGCATCACGCCATCGATGACCGAGATGGTGTTGGAACCGGGCTTGTGCCGCACGAGCGCGAGCACCGCCGGTTCGCCGTTGGCCAGCGCGGTGGTGTGGGGATCGCGCACGCCCGCCGTCGCGCGGCCCACGTCGCCGAGGCGCACCACGGCACCATCGCGCTGCGCGACCACCAGCGACTGGAAGGCCTGCACCGAATCGAGCTGGCCATTGGTCGCCACCTGCAATGCACGGTCGCCTGCTTCCACCACGCCCGTCGGCTGGTTGGACACCGCGGATGCGAGTGCACGCCGCACGTCTTCAAAACCGACACCGCGCTGGCTCATGGCCTGCGGATCCAGCGCGATGCGGAACGCCGGCACGGAGCCGCCGACGAGTTCCACATCGCCGACGCCATCCACCTGGGCCAGGGTCTGGCTGAAGGTGGTCGACGCCACGTCGTACATCTGGCCCGGCGTCGCCTGGCGCGAGGTCAGCGCGAGTACCAGCACCGGCGCATCGGCCGAGCTCACCTCGCGGTAGCTCGGGCTGGCCGGCATATCGGGCGGCAGGTCGCTGCGCGCCGCGTTGATCGCACCCTGCACATCGCGAGCCGCCGCCGTGGTGTCGCGCGACAGGTCGAACGTGAGGCGGATGTCGGTCTGCCCTTCCGAGTTCACCGAAGTCATCTCGGTGAGCCCGGCGATACGGCCGAGCGAGCGCTCCAGCGGTGTCGCCACCGCCGCGACCATCGTGGCCGGACTCGCACCAGGCAGCGCCGCCGACACCTTGATCGTCGGCACGTTCACTTCCGGCATCGAGGCGATGGGCAGCAGCCGCCACGCGAACGCCCCGGCGATCACCAGACCCAGGCACAGCAGCGTCGTCGCTACCGGTCGATCGATGAAGAGCCGGGACACGTTCATGCCGCGCGCCTGCGTCCGACCACGCGCTCGAAGGCGAGGTAGATCACCGGGGTGGTGAACAGCGTGAGCAGCTGGCTGACCAGCAGGCCCCAGAAAATACCCACGCCCAGCGGATGGCGCAGCTCGGCACCCATGCCGCCACCCAGCATCAGCGGCAGTGCGCCGAGCATGGCCGCCAGCGTCGTCATGATGATCGGGCGGAAGCGCAGCAGGCTGGCCTGCACGATCGCATCACGGGGTGCAAGGCCCTGCTGCCGCTGCGCATCGATCGCGAAGTCGATCAGCATGATCGCGTTCTTCTGCACGATGCCTATCAACAGGATGATGCCGATCAGCGAGATCACATCCAGTTCGAAGCCGCCGACCCACAGCGCCAGCAGCGCACCGATGCCCGCCGACGGCAGCGTGGAAAGGATGGTCAGCGGGTGGATCGCGCTCTCGTAGAGCACGCCAAGCACGATGTAAACGGTAATCAGCGTCGCGAGGATCAGCCAGGGCTGCCCTTCGCGTGACTCTTCGAAGGCCTCGGCCGAACCTTCCCAGCGCAGCTGCGTGCTGGCCGGGAGATTGAGCTGCTTGTGCACCTTGTCCACCGTGGCCATCGCGCTATCGAGCGCCACGCCGTGTGCCAGGTTGAACGACACGGTGGCGGCGGGAAGCTGGTCGAGCCGGGTGACGACGAGCGGCGCCGTCCGCTCGCTCACGCGGGCGATCGACGCGAGCGGCACCAGCGACGCAGAGGCATCCGTCGAGCCGGGAGCGAGATACACGCCGCCGATCGCGCTGGCAGGGTTCTCGGCATTCGGCAGCGCCTGCAGGATCACCCGGCGCGGGTTGGCCAGCGAGAGCAAGGTGCCCACCTGGCGCTGGCCGAACGCGTTGTACAAGGCATCGCCGACCGCGGCCGAGGTGATGCCGTAACGGCTCGCCAGATCGTGATCGAGCTCGACGTATGCCTCGAGACCCAGCTCATCCTGGTCCGTCGTGACGCCCGTCAGGTCGCGCACGCCACGCAACGGCTCGACCACGCGCGGCACCGCCTGCGCAAGCTGCGCTGGATCGGCGTTCTCGATCGAGAACTGGTACTGGCCGCGGCTCACCCGGTCATCGATGGTGAGGTCCGGCACCGGCTGCATGTGCAGCGTGATGCCATCGACCTTGCGCGCCGCTTCCGCGAGGCGCGCCATCACCGCCGGCACGCGTTCGCGATGCGCCAGCGGCTTGAGGTGGATGAGCAGCTGCCCCGTGTTGATCGCGGCCGCGGCGCCTTCGCCACCGATGAACGATGCGACGCTGGCTACGGCCGGATCCTGCAGGATGACTTTCGTCAGCGCCTGCTGGTGTCGCGTCATCGCCGCGAACGACACCGTCGGCGGCGCCTCGGTGATGGCCTGGATATCACCCGAATCCTGCGCGGGGAACAGGCCGCGCGGCATCACCACGTAAAGCCCGATGGCAAGCACCGCCATGCCAGCGACCGCAAGCAGCGTACCGCGCTGCCGCGCCAGCACCCACTCCAGCCCGCGGGCGTAGCGCGCGAGCACGCCATCGAGCCACGCCTTGCCCTCGCGGGCGATGCGGCCCTGCGGCGCCTCCTGCGTACGGCGCAGCATGCGCGCGCACATCATTGGGGTCAGGGTCAGCGAGACCACGCCGGAAATCAGGATCGCCACCGCCAGCGTGACCGCGAACTCGCGGAACAGCCGGCCGACCAGGCCGCCCATGAACAGCAGCGGGATAAGCACCGCGACGAGCGACACGGTCAGCGACACGATGGTGAAGGCGATCTGGCGGGCACCGCTCAGCGCGGCCGCCATGGGTTCTTCGCCGGCTTCGATATGGCGCGAGATGTTTTCGATCATCACGATCGCGTCGTCGACCATGAAGCCGGTCGCGACGATCAGCGCCATCAACGTGAGGTTGTTGATCGAGAAACCCGCGAGGTACATCACGGCGAACGTGCCGATAAGCGAGAGCGGCACCACGATGCCCGGGATGAAGGTCGCCGTGCCGCTGCCGAGGAACAGGTAGATCACCAGCACGACGAGCGCGATGGCGAACAGCAGTTCGATCTGCACATCGCGCACGGCGGCGCGCACGGTCTCGGTGCGGTCGCTCAGCGTCGCGATATCGACCGCGGCGGGCAGCGTCGCGCTGAGCTGCGGCAGCACCGCGCGGATGCGGTCGACCACTTCGACGACATTGGCGCCCGGCTGCCGGCGGATGCGCAGGACGATCGCAGGCTCGTCGCCCGACCACGCGGCCTGGCGGGTGTTCTCGACGCCATCGACGATGCGGGCGACATCGCCCAGGCGCACGACCGCCCCATCGCCGTGGCTGACGACCAGGTCGCGGAAGCCTTCCGCGCTGTCGATCGGGTGGTTCAGGGCGACGTTCGACGTCCGCTCGGGGCCTTCGAGCGAACCCTTGGCCTGGTTGGAATTCGCATCGCGGATCGCGGTACGCAGGTTATCCAGGGTCAGGCCCTGCGAGCGGAGCCGCGACGGATCGGCCTGGACGACGATGGCCGGCTGCTGGCCGCCATCGATGCTGACGAGGCCGACACCCGATACCTGGGAAAGCTTCGGGACCAGGCGCATATCGGCGAGCTCGCGCAACGTGCGCAGCGGCAGCGTGCGCGAGGTCAGCGCCAGCGTCATCACCGGCGCATCGGCCGGATTCACCTTGCGGTACAGCGGCGGCTGCGACATGTCGGGCGGCAGTGCCGGTGCGACCGCATTGATCGCGGCCTGCACTTCCTGCTCGGCCACGTCGAGCGGAAGCGAAAGATTGAAGCGCAGCGTGATCGTGGAGCTGCCGGACGCGCTCGTCGAAGCCATCTGGCTCAGGCCGGGCATCTGGCCGAGCTGGCGCTCCAGCGGCGCGGTGATCGACGACGCCACGACCTGCGGGCCGGCACCGGGGTACGCGGTCACGACCTCGATGGTGGGGAAATCCACCTCGGGCAACGCCGAGACCGACAGGAAGCGGTAGCCGAACAGGCCCACCAGCAACACCGCCACGGCCAGCAGCGATGTCGCCACCGGCCTCAGGATGAAGATGCGGGAAGGATTCACGGGCGTGCGGACGGCGCGGAGGTGGCGGCGGCCTCGCTGGGACAGTCAGTCGAGGCCACCGGTGCGGCAGCCGCGGGTTCGGGCGCGGCCGTCGCGTTGACGACCGTGCCGGCGCGCAGGCGGTCGGCGCCCTGGACGACGACGCGCGCGCCCGCCTTCAGGCCCGAGCGGATCACCGTGGTCGCGTTATCGGCAGGGCCCGTCACGACCGGCACGGCGGTCGCGGTCTTGTCATCGCCGACCACATAGACGAAGGCGCCCTGGGCACCCTGCTGGACGGCGGCGGTGGGCACGAGCGTCGCGCTGGACAGCACATCCACCGGCAGCCGTGCAGTCACGAACTGGTTAGGCAGGAGCTCGTTGTTGGCGTTGGCGAACTGCGCCTCGAGCTTGACCGTGCCGGTGGCCGGATCGACCTCGTTATTGGCGGCCAGCAGGCGGCCGGTGGCCAGCGGCTGGGCCGGGTCGTCGCCGTACGCGGTGACCGGGATGCAGATGCCGCCACGCAGGCGCTCCAGCACATGCGGCGCATCCTGCACGGACACCGAGAACAGCACCTTGCTCGGCTGCGACTGGGTCACGACCGTGATGCCACGCGCATCGCCGGGTCCCACCAGGTTGCCCGGATCCACGCGGCGCAGGCCCACCGTACCGGTGATCGGCGAGGTGATGCGGGTGCTCGACAGTTGCAGGTTCGCCGTGCCGATGCGGCTCTGCTCCGACTTCACTTCGCCGGCGTACTGGTTCACCAGCGCCTGCTGGTCGGCCACGCGCTGGCGCGAGATCGAATCCTGGGTCAGCAGCGCCTGGTAATGCTTCAGGGTCTCCTGCGCGTTGCTCAGCTGCGCCTGGCTGCGCGCCAGGTCGCCGTTGGCGAGCTGCAGCTGCGCCTGGAACGACCGCGGGTCGACCTCGGCCAGCACATCGCCCTGCTTCACCTGCTGGCCGCCGGTGAAATTCACCTTCGTCAGTTCACCATCCACCCGGCTGCGGACCACCACGCTGTTCGCGGGGGTCACGGTACCCGGCTGCGAACGCGTCACCGCGAAGCTGCCCTGCCGGGCGACCGCGGTCACCACGGCGACCGGCTGGCCCTCCGCCGTGGTGTCGGCGGCCTTCCGGTGGCCAAGCCACCAGACCAGCGCCACCACGATGATGATGACGACGATGACGACGCCGGCCCGGGATGATGGCTTGCTCATGAAATGGTCTTCTCGTAGACGCGATAACGCTTGTAGTCACGGCCGCCGATGGTCTCGACGATGTTGCGCATGCCTTCATTGTCCTCGAGGATCCAGGACAGCTCCACCTGCTCCACGCCACGCGCCACGAGATGATGCCGCACGGCATCGATGACGAGGAAGGCCAGGCCGGGACCCAGCGGCGTGTTGTGGAACTCGCGGCGCACGCCCATCAGCGGCACGCGCGACGACTTCGGGAACTTCTTCTTCAGGCCCCAGAGCAGCTTGATCCAGTTGAACGGAAGCAGCTTGCCGTTGAAGCCCTTGATCACTTCATTGATGTTCGGCAGCGCCGCGATGAAGGCGGCCGGCTTGCCATCGACTTCGGCGATCTGGATCAGCTCCGGCGCGATCAGGAGCTTGAGCGTGTGTCCCAGGTCCTTGAACTCCGCCTCGGTGAACGGCACGAAGCCCCAGTTATCCGCCCACGCGTCGTTGAAGATCTCGCGCAGCGTGGCCAGCTCCTCGTCGTAACGCTTGGCGTCGAGCGGGCGCACGCGCACCGGCTTCTTCGAGCTGCGCAGCAGGCGGTCCATGACCTTCGGCGCGGGGAAGTCCGGCGCGATCATGTAGGCCAGCATGTCCTTGGCCTTCGTATAGCCGGCCTTTTCGATCTGCGTGGCGTAGTACGGGTAGGAGTGGCCCATCATGAAGACCGGCGGCGTATCAAAGCCATCGACGAGCAGGCCGACCTCGTCGTTGATCGACAGGCTGAGCGGGCCACGCACGCGCTTGACGCCCTCGCTGCGCAGCCAGGTTTCGGCGGCATCGAACAACGCGGCGAACGTTTCCGCATTGTCCTCGGCGTCGAGCATGCCGAAGAAGCCGGTGGCGTCCTCGTAGCGCTCCAGGTGCAGGTAATCGATCTGGGCAGTGATCCGGCCCACGAGCCTGTCGCCGCGGTAGGCCACCCAGCCCTTCCAGCGGGCGTGCTCGAACCAGGGGTTGGTCTTGGCGCCAAGGTGCAGGCGGCGTTCCAGCAGGAGCGGGGAAATCCAGTTCGGATCCGAACCCATGATGGCGCCAGGCACCTTGAGGAAGCGCCCCAGTTCCGCCTTGTTATCCAGCGGGACGATGCGCAGCGATGCGGAAGTATTCAAGGTCGCGGTTCCGTGAAGCGGTTACGAAAAATCTGAAAGAGAAGTGTAATGAGGGTCGCAAGGATTTGGTATACCCATGGGTATAGAAAAGTGGAGGCCCTACGTGACCTTAGCTACCCCGATGCGACTGGTATTGCTTGAAGATGACGACCTGGTGCGGGACCGGATCCTCGCGCCGAAATTAGTGCAGTTCGGCTTCGAGGTGGTGGCGACGGGCACCGTGGCAGGGCTGCGGGAAGCGATCCAGCAAGGGCCGCCCGACCTGTTCGTGCTCGACATCGGCCTACCGGACGGCGATGGCTTCAGCCTGGCCCGCGAACTCCGTGCCACCCATGCCGGCGCCGGCATCATCATGCTGACAGGCCGGAGCGATACCGTCGATCGCGTACGCGGCCTGTTCGAGGGCGCCGACGCGTACCTGGCCAAGCCGGTGGAGATCGACGTGCTGGTGGCCACCCTGTATAGCGTTGCCCGGCGCCTCCAGCCGTCCACCGCGCCGCGGCCCCGCGGCCGCTGGGCGCTCAGCCCGGATGAGTGGTTCCTGCTCTCGCCCGGCGGCGCCCAGGTCATGCTTACCCGCGGCGAACGCCGCCTGCTCGAGGTCATGTTCCAGCACGTCGGCGAGGTGGTGGCCCGCGATGCGCTGATCGCCGCCCTCACGGACGACGTGCTGGCCTTCGACCCGCACCGGCTCGATTCCATGGTGCACCGCCTGCGGCGCAAGGTGCTCGCGGCCCTCGGCGAACCCCTGCCGCTCAACGCGGTACACGGCGCAGGCTACGTCATAGAGGCCTGAGTTCAGGCCACGGCACGCTGGCTCGCCGCATCGAGTGGCAGGTACAGCCGGACGACCGTCCCCTGCCCGGGTGCACTTTCGACACGCGTGTCGCCGCCCGCCTGCAGCACCAGGCCATGGACCACGCTGAGGCCCAGGCCGGTGCCCTGCCCTTCGGGCTTGGTCGTGAAGAACGGCTCGAAGGCCTGCGCGAGCGTCACTGCATCCATGCCGATGCCGGTATCGCGGACCGAAAGCAGTACATAGCCATCCGCATCTTCCAGCGCGATCGTGCACGCTCCGCCGCCCGGCATCGCATCACGCGCATTGGTGACGAGGTTGATGACCGCCAGTTCGAACTGGCTGCGATCGAAATGGATCAGGCGCGGGGTCGACGGCGCATCGAGCTTCAGCTCGCAGCGGGCCGGCAACGATTGCCGCGCAAGGGGCCGCAGTTCGTGCAACGCCTCCACGACATCGAAGGTTTCCGCCTGGGCCACGCCAGGCTTGCTGAAGTTGAGCAGCTTGCGACACACCGCGGTGCCGCGCCGCGCGGCCAGTTCGATGCCCTCGAGCGCATCGGCTACCGCGCGCATGTCGCCATCCGGCACTTCGTCATCCACCAGCAGGCGGTCACGCTCGGTCGAGAAGCCAAGGATGATGTCGAACACGTTATTCACGTCGTGCGCCACCCCACTGGCGAACTTGCCGACGGCATCCATCTTCTGCGCATGCAGCAGTTGCGCCTGGGTTCGCTCCCGCTCGGCGATCTCGTGCGCCAGCTGCTGCCGTTGCTGGTGCGATTCGCGCAGGCTGTCACGCAATGCATGCAGGCTCCGGTCGACGACGAGGGCGATCAGCAGGTAACTGGTCAGCGCGCGCATGGGAAGCACGTTGTACATGCCGAGCAGGAATGCGGGCAGGTGCCCGGCATCGGACAGCTTTAGCGGCTCCATGTCCACGCTCATCACCAGGATCAGGGCTTCCGCGGCGTAGGTGATCCACAACGCACGACGGCCGAGCATCAGCCCGCTCAACGCAAGGATCAGGATGAGCGTGAGGTTGCCATCGGTGGCGTGGTAACCGAAGGCCGCATAGGCCATCGCGCCCGAGACGAGCATCGTGCCGACGAACTGCGCCACCGCGAGCGGAAACCGCCCCATGCGCACCAGCGCGAAGCCCAGCCATGCGGAGATCGTCATGGCGAGATCCGTACCGATGTCGATCGCCATCGCCGCCGGCGCGCCGATGCGCGCCCTGCCGTAGAAATGCTCGCTCAGGTATCCCCAGTGGCCTGCGAAAAGATAAAGCTTGGTCGCCGGGATGCGCAGCCCTTCGAACACCAGCAGCAACTGCATGAAGGTCGCGTTGCGCCGGTCGACGGGATCGTCGATGGGTGTGTTGCCAAGCCATGCACGGATGCGGGACATCATCACGCGTTCCCCCTGGTAAGCCCGGTGGCGACGGTGAGGAATCGGTGAGAACCGGGCCAGTGGAGCGTGTGTGACTTTCCCGCGGATGTAAAGCTAGTCTGGCCCGTCCGCACGAACTTGTGTCGCGGGGGCGCGCGCCAAGGGGCAGTTTCTTACGAAGCTGGGCGCGAGGAATAACGGGCCAACCTGATTCCTTTTCCTTCGGGGGTTTTATGTCACCAAGCATCTCTCGTCCATGGCGGGTGGGTGTCGCCGTGCTGTTCGCAGCTGGCGCCACCTGCACGACCCACGCGGCCACGCGCGCCGCACCCGGCAGCACGACCGCCACGCCGTTGCTGACCAAAGCGGTCGATACCCGCCAGATGACCACGCTCAAAGGCAGCGTGCCAGTCCATGTCGCCACGAGCACCGATAGCGGCCCGATGGGCACCGCCGAGGTGATCCCGTCGATGACGCTGGTGCTCAAGCGCGGCGCCGACCAGCAGAAGCGTTTCGATGCGTACCTTGCTTCGCTGGATAACCCCGCTTCCCCGAATTACCACAAGTGGCTCACCGCGCAGCAGGTGGGCGAGCAGTTCGGCCCGAGCACGAAAGATATTGCGGCGGTGAAGCAGTGGCTCGGTGGCCAGGGGCTTGGCGTGAAGAGCGTTTCCGCCGATGGCATGCTGATCCGCTTCTCCGGCTCGGTCGGCGCCGTGCAGCAGGCGTTCGGTACGTCGATGCACCGCTACCGCGCCGAGGGCAAGCTGCACTTCGCCAACGCCACGGAACAGAAGCTGCCTACCGACCTCATCCCGGTCGTGCGCGGCGTCGCGTCGCTGACCGACTTCTTCCCGAAGCCGCAGATGCGTAATGCGCTGCCGGTACGGCGTAACGCCAAGGGTGCGTGGGTCGCCGCCGGTGCGCCATCCAGCGATTTCAATTTCGTCTACCAGGGCTCGGTGCAGTACGACGTGGTCCCGGCGGATTTCGGGACGATCTATAACGTCAACCCGCTGTGGACCCAGGCGAAACCGGTACGCGGCTCCGGGCAGACCGTGACCGTGCTCGAACGCACGAACGTGCTGGATGCCGATGTCGCGACATTCCGCAACACCTTCCTGCCGAAGGATGCCAAAGGCATCTTCAGCCAGGTGCATCCCACCGGCGACGCGGGGTGCTCGGATCCCGGCACCAACGCCGACGAAGGCGAAGCCGCCCTCGACGCGGAATGGGCCGGTGCCGCCGCGCCGGATGCGAATGTCACGCTCGCCTCGTGCGCCGATACCGGTGCCGACTTCGGTGCCTTCCTTGCCGCGGAGAACGTGCTTGAGCAGGCCGCACCGCCGCAGATCCTGAGCCTCAGCTACGGCGAATGCGAAGTCATCAGTGAAGCCATCGGCGATAGCGACGTGGTCACGGCCCTCTGGTCGACCGCGGCGGCCGAGGGCATTTCGGTGTTCGTCTCCACGGGCGATGCCGGTGTCGCCGGCTGCGACCAGAACGAGATTGCCTCCTCCTTCGGCATCGCGGTGAATGGCCTGGGCAGCACGCCGTACAACATCGCCGTCGGCGGTACCGACTTCGATGATTTCAAGAAGAACAGCAAGTACTGGCTCCCGGGCAACGGCGAGCTCGGCGCGAGCGCGATCAGCTACATCCCCGAGCAGACCTGGAACGATTCCTGCGCCAGCGCCCAGCTCTACGCCGTGCTCGGCTTCAAGGATCCAAACACCGCCTGCAACTCGCCCACGGGCGAGGAGTTCCTGAACACCGCGGGCGGCAGCGGCGGCCCGAGTTACCTGTTTACCCAGCCCACCTGGCAACAGGGCCTCGCCGGCATGGACCAGAACGTGACACGCGCCACGCCGGACGTCTCGCTGTTCGCCGCCAATGGCATCTACGGCCATGCGCTGATCTTCTGCATGTCCGATGCGGACCAGGGTGGCTCACCCTGCAACTACCTCGACCCCACCGATTCAATCTTCAACAGCGCTGGTGGCACGTCGTTCGCCGCGCCGGCCATGGCGGGCGTGCAGGCCCTGCTCAACCAGGCCAGCGCCGATCGCCTCGGCAATGTCGGCCCCACCCTGTATGACCTGGCCCGGGCCCAGTACGGCACGGTAGCTTCGCCGGCCGCGGGGTGCAAGGCAAAGGACACGACCTGCGTGTTCCATGACGTGGCGGTGGGCGACATCGATGTGCCCTGCTTCGCAGGTACCGCCGACTGCTACGTGAAGAAGAACCAGGCGTATGGCGTCGTCAGCGATGGCGGGCGCGCATCGCTGGTGACGGCGTGGAAGGCGACGAAGGGTTATGACTACGCCACGGGCCTCGGCTCGATCGATGTCACCAACCTTACCAACGCGGTCGCCGCGAAACAGGCACGCGGCAAGCTGATCCCGCGCACGTGGGACCTCGCCGGCTTCAATGACAGCGGCAACCCGGGCGAAGGACTGAACTCGATCCTCGATGGCAAGAGCACGCTGTTGCTGGTCGCACCGAAGACGGGCAGCGCCACGCTCGTACGCATGAATGGCAGCACGGTGCTTTCCACGGATACGTGGAACTCGGGCATGCAGGGTGACCACTGGGTCGATGGCTTCCAGCCGGGCGACCGGGTCAAGGCGATCCCGTACGACATCTTCGATGGCGTGCTGGCTGGCCAGACCGTGATGGAAAGCGACAACCCGACCAACAACACGCTGAACCTCGCGATCTACAGCTACGGCTGGGTCGACTTCACCTTCCCGTATGCCGCGGGCTGGAGCCTGGTCGGTTCGGGCCTCGTCGACGGTTCGGGCAAGTCGCAGGAGGTGTGGATCAACAGCAGCACCGGCAAGCTCGGGTTCTGGACCATCGCCTGCAGCGGCACCATCCACTTCGGGCGGCTCGACCAGCTTGACTGCTCGCAGGGCGTGAACAAGACGGTGAATGCGCCGGCGGGCTTCACGCCGTTCCTTGCCGACCTCAACGGCGACGGCATCGTCGACATCGTCTGGACCGGGCCGAAGCGTGCGATCCAGTACTGGATCAACAACGGGGATGGCACGTTCAGCAAGACCGATGGCGGCACGGCGGCGCCAGCGGGCTTCGACCTGGTCGGAGCCGGTGAAATCGCCGGCAGCGGCAAGACCGACCTCATCTGGGCGAATGCCAGCACCGGCAAGGTCCGCTGGTGGGTGATGGATGGCACGAACGTGGTGAGCGACAACACCATGGCGGCCCCCTCGGGCTACAGCATCGCCACCATCGAGGACTTCAACGGCGACGGCTTCGCCGACCTGCTGTTCACCAACGCCAAGGGCGCCGCCACGCTGTGGCAGGGCACGGGCAACGGCTTCATCAGCCAGCAGGTCGCCGATGGCACCGGCACCGCGTTCAAGGTACCGAAGGGCTACACCGTGCAGTTCAACCGATTGCAGGGTGTGGTGAATACCACGACCCCACAAGTGGCCTCCAACTGACACCGGGAACCTGTGGGAGCGCGCTTGCGCGCTCCCACACTATTAGGTCGCAAGTTATTGCGATGACTATTACTGCCTATATAGGAAAAAGTCTGATGGACAGTATTGCGCACACAATTCTAACGTCTCAGGTGCACTGACGGGCTGGAGGGCCCTCGTTCTTGCGGGGCACTCGAAAGGGTTTTGTACGACCTTCGAAATTTGGCGTAGGCACGTTTCGCCTTCGCTTCGCGGCCGAGAGGCCATCTGGGGAGAAAAATTTAATGCTACGCAACCAAGCACAGGCGCAGATGCTGCGTCGGTCTACGCTGGCGCTCGCTCTCGCGGCAGGCCTGGGACTTACGGGGGGCGTACACGCCCAGGCCACCACGGGCGCTATCGCTGGTACGGTCCAGCCAGGCACCGTCACTTCGGTGCAGGTCACCGGCAGCACCGGCTTCAGCCGCGAAGTCCCGGTCGACGCGCAGGGACGCTACAACATCAGCAACCTGCCGCTCGGCGCCTACACGGTCAATGCGAAGAACAACGGTGCCGTCGTTGATTCCCGCAAGAACGTCAACATCAAGGTCGGTGGCAGCACGGATGTGTCCTTCGTCGCCGCCGCCGCGACGGCCGCCAACGCCCAGGCGCTGGAATCGGTGACCGTCTCCGCGAACACCCTCCCGCCGATCGATACCTCGCAGGTCGACTCGCGCACCGTCGTCACCTCCGAAACTCTCGCCCGCCTGCCGCTCGGCCGCAACGCCGAAGCCATCGCCCTGCTCGCGCCGGGCGCCGTGCCGGGCTCCAGCACGCTGGGCAATGGCCGCTACCGCACCGTGTCGTTCGGCGGCTCGGGCGCCTCGGAAAACGCCTACTACATCAACGGCTACAACACGACCGACCCGTACAAGTCGCTGGGCGGCGTGGGCCTGCCGTACGGCGCGATCGACCAGCAGGAAGTCTATACCGGCGGTTATTCCGCAAAGTACGGCCGCTCGGACGGCGGCGTGATTTCGCAGGTCGGCAAGCGCGGTACCAATGAATGGCACTTCGGTGCACAGGTGCTGTGGGAGCCGCGCTTCGCCGCCTCCTCGCTGGGCACCGAGTACTACGGTACCCGTGCGCTCCCGCCGGGCTACGGCTACCAGGACGAGAGCAAGGTCGGCACGCCGTACCGCGATTACAAGGACAATACCAAGTGGACCACGACGTACAGCGCGTATGTCGGCGGCCCGCTGATCAAGGACAAGCTGTTCTTCTTCGTCGCTGCGGAAGCGGAAAAGTCGGAAGGCGACAGCACCTCGTCGGTTGAAGCGAACCCGGTGGCGACCAACCACTACAAGTACAACCTGCCGAAGTACTACGCCAAGCTCGACTGGAACATCAACGACTCCAACATCCTCGAGCTCACCGGCATCCACTCGACGGATGAGCAGCGTGGCGTCTACACCGGCTACGACTACGACACCCGCTCGCATACCGGCCTGACCGGCGCCGATGCCAACACGTCGAAGATCAGCTCGAAATTCGCGATCGCGAAGTACACCTCGTACATCACCGATGACCTGACCCTTTCGGCGACGTATGCCAAGGGCTGGACGAGCGACTACCTGAACAACCCGACGCCGAACATCGAGAGCCAGCCGTACATCAACTTCCCGGAGAACCAGAATCCGGCGCTCAACGGCGGCAAGCCGATCACCAACCTGAATCCGTCCAACCAGACGCAGGATCCGGGCGCGGGCAGCCGCACCCACGGCCTCCGCATCGATCTCGACTGGCAGGTTGGCGACCACCACCTGGCCGGTGGTATCGACAACATGCACTACCGCGGCATGGACGAAGGTATCGCCACGAGCGGCCCCGGGTATTACTGGCAGTACGGCCACTCCGCCAACCCGAACACCCCGATCAGCGGTGCGCTGGGCGCCGGTGCCCCGGGCGGCGATGGCTACTACGTCAGCCAGCGCATCTTCTCGTCGGTCACCAACATGTCGCTCGACCAGCGCGCCCAGTACCTGGAAGACCGCTGGCAGGTCACGGATAAGGTGCTGGTCAGCGTCGGTATCCGTAACGACGGCTTCAAGAACTTCAACGACAAGAACAAGCCCTACGTGAACAACCAGGCACAGTGGGCTCCGCGCCTCGGTGCCACCTGGGACGTGTTCGGCGATTCCAGCCTGAAGATCTACGGCAACCTCGGCCGCTACTACCTGGCGCTGCCGAACAACGTGGCTGTCCGCGGCGCTTCGCCGTCGACCCTCACGTATGAGTACTTCAACTACACGGGCATCGACCAGTACGGCCGCCCGACCGGCCTGACCTCGCTCAGCGCCAATGGCCCGGCCTCGCCCGATGGCGAGTACGGCCAGCCGGTGGACGCGCAGGCCGTCGCCGCACGCGACCTGAAGAGCCAGTACCAGGATGAAGCGATCTTCGGCTTCGACAAGCAGCTCGGTTCCGCCTGGGTCACCGGCGCCAAGGTGACGGTGCGCAAGCTCCGTACCGCGATCGATGACGTGTGCGATACGGGCAAGATCGCCGACAAGATGGTGCGCGAAGGCCTGGATCCGGATTCGGTGAACATCCCGGGCTGCGTCATCTTCAACCCGGGCTCCACCAACACGTTCAGCCTTGCCAACCTCGATGGCAGCGGCCGCACCCAGGTGAAGATGAACCAGGAAGACTGGGGCTTCTCGCAGAAGGCGAAGCGCGCGTACTACGCCCTCGACCTGTACCTCGACCACCCGTACGACGGTAAGTGGCAGGGTCGCATCGATTACACGTTCTCGCGCTCGTACGGCAACACCGAAGGCCAGACCAAGTCGGATATCGGCCAGACCGATATCTCGAAGACCCAGGACTGGGATTCGGCTGAGCTGATGCGTTCGGCGAACGGCCTGCTGTCGAACGACCGCACCCACCAGCTGAAGGCTTACGGCTCCTACTCGCTCACCGAGGAGTGGATGGTCTCCGGTAACCTGCGCCTGGCCTCCGGTTCGCCGAAGGAATGCCTGGGCTATGAAGATGCCCTGGACGATCCGGATCCGATCGGTTACGGCTCGTCGTACCACAACTGCAACGGCGTGCCGTCGCCCCCGGGCGTCAAGCGTAACCCGTGGTTCAAGCAGCTCGACCTCGCTGTCACCTACCGCCCGGCGTTCTTCGACGGCAAGGCCTCTTTCGGCCTGCAGGTGTTCAACGTGAGCAACGAGCGTAAGCCGCTCAACAGCTTCTCGACGTATGAATCCGATACGCCGATGACGGTGCTGAACAACTACGACCTGGGTCAGTTCTACCAGCAGCCGCGCTACGCCCGCCTGACGGCGACGTACGACTTCTGATCTGACAGGCAATGCACTGACCGGCACCCCATGGATGGGGTGCCGGAGGTAGCCATAACTATTTGCGCCTCGCCCAACGGGGCCGTGCAACGCTCCCCTCGCCACCGCCCGAAAGCGGTGGCGTTTTTTTCAGGATCAGTTGCTCTCGACGAAGCTGATGTGCGGCGTCGTACCGCCGGTGGCCGAACAGCTGCCCAGGGTCAGGTTGTTCTGCTCGAACGTGGTGCCGGCATTACCAAGGCACGTGGGTGCGCTGGTGCTGCCGTCGTTCACCGCGAGATTCACGGTGACATGCGAGCCGCGGTTGAACGAGACCACCGGGTGGTCGCTGCCGTTGCCGAAGATGTTGAACTCCGACTGGTTCCAGATGCGGTTGATGTTAAGCGTCGTGGCCGTCTGGCTGACGCTATGCGCCGAACCGCTCACCGAGAAGGTGACGGTATCCACGCCGCCCGACGTCGCCGAGCCCGTGAGCTTGATCGTGCCGATGTTGGACACGGCGACGAGCGGGACGCTCACCGCATTGCTGTTGCGATAGCAGGCCAGCTGGTCGGGATAGGAGAACCAGCCCGAGGGGCAACCGACCGAGT
This sequence comes from Luteibacter sp. NPDC104163, assembly GCF_055584245.1. Lineage (NCBI taxonomy): Bacteria > Pseudomonadati > Pseudomonadota > Gammaproteobacteria > Lysobacterales > Rhodanobacteraceae > Luteibacter > Luteibacter sp. NPDC104163. The sequence continues at coordinate 23,563 of NZ_JBVJMK010000010.1, read as the reverse complement.
TGTACTGTGACTGGCTTCCCGCGAAGAACCAGTCCTGGATGAATGCGACCGGCGTGCGCCCGTTGCCGGGGTTGCCATCGCTATCAGTGGAATAAATGAACTGCTCCCACGTCTGGCATGACGAATAGCCGAACTGCGAGCACGTCGTCGGGTTGCTGCCGATGTTGGTGTTGATCTGCAGCGAGTAATCCGCCGTGCCGGTCGTAACGCCGGTGACGGTGGGGAACGTACCGACCGCCGAGCGGGTGAGGCTGCGCGTGCGCGCGGCAAAGTCATTGCCATTGCCGACCGTGAACACGCTCTCGTTGCGCGCCGTGGTGGTCAGTCCGTTGCCGTTGGTCTCAGGCGGCACCGAAACGAACGGGGGTGGCGCTTCGCACTGTTCCGGGTGCCATGCGACGCTCGGGTACGACGCGCTGAAGCAACCTTCGACGGCGGGTGCTTGTTGCTTGATGGTCTGGTCCCACGATGCCAGGGCTTGTGCCTGTGCCGCGGCGGCGATATCGAATGTTTGCTCTGCGGCGACCACGGGTGAAAACGGCACTGCACTGGCGATCGCCGCAAGCATGCATGCACCCACCCAAACCTTCTGCCCGTACTTCTTCATTGAAGCCATGTGTCTGCCCTTCCTTCAAGGTTGAATGAACGAACTCGTTCCCCAGTCCCCCGGAAAGATGTAGCACTCGATGTCAGCGTGGTTGACCACTCGGGTCACACTTTGTGTCCACGGCCGCACTTCATGCCGTTATGGCTTATCGCTGTGCTACGGTCGTCCGCGCAGGGGGATCACGCTTCGTGAGGGGTAGCCATGGCCGTCACGCCTTGGGTGGGTCGCAAGTTCTTGCGAGTGATGACTGCGTTCGTTCTTCCGCTTTCGTTCGCCACGCTGGATGTCTCAGCCGCCAGTGCGCCGGGCTTCACACCCGGCTCGCCCAACGTGGCGGTGGCTGATCCGGTCGTTCCGCGACCCTCTGGCCGCGCATGTGTCGTCACGCTGTTCAACGGCTTCCAGTTCACCGACTTCTCGAACCACCCGTACACCTATGCCCCACCGACGGGTTGCGGGCGCTCCTGGTCGAAGGTGGTGCTTGAAGCGGACTTCGCGGTGACCGCCGGGCGCCAGTTCGACCGGACGGCATCGTTCTGGCTGGGTGGCGCGAATATCTATTTCGGCACCACGCAGGAGCCGTCGGCGACGGTCGCGCCGAGCTGGCACGTGGAACGCGATGTCAGCGACTTCGCCAGCCTGCTCGCCAACCCGCAGTCGGGCCAGGCGATCCTTGGCAACATCGTCGACAGCACCTATACCGGCGTCATCAGTGGGTCGGCGCGCCTGGTGTTCTATCCGGCCAATGTCCTTGCGCCGAAGGTGGATGCGCCGGATGCCGTGTTCCCGCTATCCGATGGCACAGCCGGTGGTCCGGTCACCCTCAATACCGGCACGGATACGTTGTCGCGCACCGTCAGCCTGCCTACCAATATCGAGCGTGCCTACCTGGATGTGTTCGCCCAGGGCCAGGGTGGCGATGAGTTCTGGTATTCATGCGTGCCGGATCAGTTTGCCGACCAGCTGCAGAGCTGCGGCGGCGGTTCCTATCGTGAGACGCAGGTATCGATCGATGGCCAGGCCGTCGGCGTGGCGCCGGTGTATCCGTGGATCTTCACCGGCGGCATCGACCCGTATATGTGGCGGCCGACGCCCGGCGTGCAGACGCTGAACTTCGTGCCTTATCGCGTTGACCTGACGCCGTTCGCGGCGTTGCTCAATGATGGCACGCAACATACCGTCGCCGTTTCAGTTACGGGAGCCCATGGCTATTTCGCTGTTACGGGGAACCTGTTCGTTTACCAGGACCATGGCCGGAAGAAGCTCACCGGCGCGGTGACCGCGAACACGCTGCAGGGCCAGCCGGCGAACGCGACGATCGGGAACACGGTGACGGATGCGAACGGCGTCGTCAGCGGTGGCGTGACCACGAATGCATCACGGACGTTCCGTACGGCGGGCTATGTGGACACCTCACGCGGCCGGATCACGACCGAGGTAGCGCAGACCGTCGCGTTCGCGAATACGCAGGACTTCACGATCGATGCCAGCCAGTACGTGCAGGCGATCGACCAGCGCACCACGGTCGACAGCACGACGAAGACGCGCCAGGGCCCGCTGGGGATCGGGACGACGACCACGGTGGCGTACGACTTCCCGCTGACGGCCCGGTTTGCTTACGCCTTCGACGCTGATGGGAACATCACATCCTCGCCCAGCCAGGTCACGCAGGGATTCACGAGGCACTTCGCCAAGAAACTCGGTGCGCTGACGCTTTACCGCAGCGACGTGGATAACCACATCAGCACGGGCGATACGCTGGCCTTCGCGGACAATGCGGTCACCGGCCATTCGGGCCAGGCCAGCAGCCAGAGCTTCCGCTTCAGCGACAACCTGGGGAGCTGCTATGGGCGTGACGTGGTCACCACTGCCGGTCTGTTGACCTCAGCGACCGATGGCGGCGGCTGCTCGGGTGGCAGGAACCGGTTGCTTTGGTTCACGCATCCGGATGGGTCGGCGGATACCTCGCGGGTGGAGGATCCGGGGGTGTTTTGACCATTCATGGCTGGGATTCCCTCGGGACATCATCCCGAGGGAATCGATCAGAAGCCACCGCGCATGCGCGATACAGCGGCGTCAGCGTTGTAGCGGCGCGAGGCATCGGCCATCTCCACGCTCACGATCGTCTTGCCGATCGGCGCCAGCGCGATGCCGGCGAGCTTCAGGTGCTGGATGCCGAACGGAATACCGATGATCGTGATGAAGCAGGCGATCGCCGACATCACGTGACCGATCGCGAGCCAGAGGCCGGCGAAGAGGAACCAGATGACGTTGCCGATGAAGCCCAGGCCGCTCGTGCCGATATCGTGCCTGCCGTAAACCTCGGCGCGGCTGATGGCCTCTTTGCCGAACGGGAAGAAGGCGAACTGGCCGATCACGAAGCAGGCGCGCGCCCAGGGGATGCCGACGATGGTGATCATGGCCACAAGGCCGGCCAGCCACCAGCCAAGGCCCATCACCAGGCCGCCAAGCACAAACCACAGCAGGTTGAAGAGGGTTCTCATCGGGCACTCCTTGTCGGTTTGGAGGGCACGTTAGTCGGGCGTCGGGGGGTCGAACAGTGCTGGAAGGCACTGGGCCTGGGGTAATTCGACGAACTGCGGCGGCGACCGCTGATGCAGGGCCCATCAAGGCTGAGCAGTGCGCACCGTGCCGCGCTCATCTGCGCTAGTGAGCACCAGCGAGAAAAACATAACGTCGGCGCCGTTGTACAACTTGAAGAGCACCCGATGACGCCCTGCCGAGAGTCGCAGGCGTACCTTGCCTTCGCTCAGGTTGTAATCGGCGATCTCCCGCTTCATTGAACGGGCGTCCACCAGGAACCAGGGTTTCACCGGTGCGCCGCCCTTCCAGACCAGCCGATCGTCCACCCAGACCTTCGCATCGTCGTCGGCACCAATCCAGGCCCAGACGTCCATGTCGTGGTCGAGCCTCAGCTCGGTGTATCCGTAATAAATGGCGCTCTCGGCAGCATCGGGAAGGAACGTCGGATATTCGCTTGCCTGCACGTAGCGCCACCTGAGCGTCCGGCCGGACTTGCCCGCATAGGTTCCGTCCAGGTCGACCGCCACTTCGGGCAGTTCCGAATGCTCCAGGGGCTGGCCACTGATGGCCTCGAACGGCCCCACGACGTACCACGTGTCGATGTATACGCGGTTGGCATATGTCCCGCCGGCGCCAAGACTGCGGCCTCCTGCCGCCCGGACGGGCGCGTCGAGGGGCGGGATGGAAGAGAAGCGACCTCGCGGAACGTTCTGTGGTCCCTGGGCGGGATCCGCCTCGACCTCGAACGGGCTCAGGTCCGTCGCCCCTGACCCGCCGAGCACCCGGGAACCTCCCTGACCTCCCTTGGCCGCCGCCCCGCCGGGCGATGCGCCATCGGACGCGACCGCCTGCGCGTCGCGTGCCGCCGCGGCGGCTTGCGTCTGGAGTTGCGCCAATTGGGCGAGCGCCTCGGCCTCCGTGTGCGGCGCCTTCGGCAGGGCCGGCAAGTCCGCATGGGTTTGTTTCAGCGCCTCGTCGAGCGGGATGCGAAGCCGGTTCGCCAGTTCGGTGGCACGAGCGCGGTGCTGCGCCTCTCGCATGGCGTCGTAGCGCGTTCTTGCTTGCTCAAGCGCCTCTTGCGCCGATTTGACAGGAGCGAGAGGCGGCGGCGCCGGCCCATGCGAGCGCTGCGCGAGTGCGCTCTCGGCCGATGCCAGCTCGTTGAGGCGCTGGGCCGCCGCTGCCTGGAATGCGGCGTTGCGAGTCGCCTCGACCCGCTGTCGCACGGCATCCGATGCCGGGCGCATTTGCGCGAGGTAATACACCACGCCCAGCACTAGGGCGTGCGCGAGGATGGACCAAAGCACGTCGTTTCCTGGCTTCTCGCTTCGAACCGGCCGGTACGGGTCCCACGACGGTCGCGCGGCCATGCTAATTCCGAACGTGGACCGCAAGGTTGATGAGGCCTTCGAACGCACACAGGTCCATGACGCTTACGACATCCTGGAACTGCGCCCGACGGTCCCCGTCGATGCGGACTACCGCATGCGTATCGTGGGCCGCCAGGTCGCGCAGACGATCGTGAAGCTGGCCCTGCGTTGCCGCGACACCATCGATGAAAACCGCTCCGTCGTGCGCCACCGCGATGACGATGCCCGTTGAAGGCGCCTCTTCGGCGCGAAAGGTCGCTGCCGCTTTGGGAAGGTCGACCGGGATGGATCGCATCCGGTGGTTATCTTCGCTTTGCTTGAAGGTGGTCGCCACCATGAAGAACATCAGCAGGAAGAAGATGCAGTCGATCAAAGCGACCAGCCCGATCTCTGGCTCCTGGTCGACCCCCAGGTCGATCTTCACGGTGCTGCGCCGGTTGTCGGACGAATGAAATGGGTACGCAGGAGTGCACCTGCCTGCCGTTCCAGCTCGATACCAAAGGCAGTAATGCGGTATTTGAAGCCGTGGTAGAACGCCAGCGCCGGAAGGGCCACGCAAAGGCCGGCGGCCGTATTGACCAGCGCTTTTGAAATCCCGCTCGCCAGCAACGCCGGATCAATCGGACCGGAGAAGGCAAGCGCATGGAAGGCCTCGATCATGCCTGCCACCGTGCCGAGCAGGCCTACGATCGGCGCAACGGTCGCGATAATTGCGAGGGGATAGATGCGGCGCAAATGATCGCGAAGCTCGATGGAGGCAATGTCCTCCACCCCTTTGGTAATGGTCGCCAGATCGAGCGCGCGGTAATCCAACATGTAGCGCAGCATGCGCGATAGCGTGCTCGGGTGGCTGGCGATCAAGGTCTGCGCCTCGTCGATCCTGCCCTCCAGCCACAAGCCATCCGCCCTGCGCGCGAGCCCATCGGGAACCACGACCGTCTTGCGCACATTGCGTAGCCGTTCGATGGCCACCCAGAGCGCGATCACCGACATCGCGAGCAAGGCCACGATGGCGACGCCTCCCTCTCTCAGCTGACCGACCCCATCAAACCCCTGCGCGTGTGCGGATGACATCGGGGACAACGCAAGCGCAAGGATGATGATCAAACCGCCAGGCCAGGCCGATAAGCGATGGGTCATAGGGGTGCGTTCGTCAGTGGGGTGGGCTGAGTATAGGTCGTTCGCGGCTAGTGTGACCCTTCCCACAACTGGATAAGGATCGCGCGATCATCGAGCTCGTAGTCACCGGCAACCTTCCCGGTCGGGGCTACGAGATCCACCTTCCCGTCCCCAAAGCAGAACATCGCGCGATCGACTGAGATCGCCTGCTAACCATGACTTATGCACACTTATGGCGACCTCCATAATTATGGAAGTCGCCATAATTCAGCATAAGTTGCAGTGACGGCCACGGGCCGCCATCGCCGACGAGGAAGCCTGCAACGATCTCTTACCTTGGATCAGGTTCGCATTAACGTAGAACACCAGCGGATTGCTGCGCACTTCATGCGCCATCGCGCCCTCCGAGCTAAACTCAGCTTCTTCGATGTATCGCTGAACGTAGGAGACGGTGTATTTCCCTCCCTCTACGGCATAGTTGGCCGGCAGATCCACCAGCGAAGTCTTGCGTTCGCCAGGTTCAAGCGTCAGGTAGGCGCCTCGATCGCCAACGGACGGACGAGATGCGCGGCCTTTGTACGCGACTGTCGCTCCATCGCTCGCGGTGACGGTCATAACGTCATTGAGCAAATGATCACCATCAGTTAGCAATGCGCTGTCCGCCATCAGGATGAGGAGGGGACGGCTGGACTGGTTGGTCACGGAGACCACGATCACCCCTGTTTCGCTGTCGCCCCGGTTGGTGGACGATTGAATGGTGACTGCTAGCGGCTCGGCCGCTGCGAGAGCCGCTGCGGGGATAATCGCCATCATTGCGACAGCAATGCATCGTAGCCATTGGGACATGGGCACATCTCCTTTGTGAACGACATGGTGCTTCCGGCGCCCCCTCGCCGTGACGGAGTCACCGTGGTGCCATCCTTGGCTGAGCCCTCAGGTTCGCACGCCGCTTGCTGAGGCGTACAAAAGCCTTCCAGGCGCAAGCTAGCGGCGTAGTTCGCCTCGCGGACCTTGGCGAAATAAGCGATTTTGTCTGCGAGGCTTGGTGACTTCATCGGCCGCCCGCCAAATCGGTTGAGGGACTTTTTCGTCATCACAACAAGGATTCAGGCCGCAACCGTTCGGGCGCCCGGGCGGCTCGAGCGGCCGCATAGAGGAAAGCTGGAGCGGGTGAAGGGAATCGAACCCTCGTCAGTAGCTTGGGAAGCTACAGCTCTACCATTGAGCTACACCCGCATCAGGCCCCGGATGTTAAACGACATGGCGGCCAGGGGAAAGGTGGCGGCTGCCTGAACGGGCCGGATCCGTGCCCTGCGGGCGGTCGGGCCGCGGCGCATAATCAGGTCGGGGAATTCTTACGAGGACCGCCGCCATGCGCTTTGCCACGTTGTCGCTTGCCGTCGTGCTAACGCTCAGTGCCGGGTCGGCGCTGGCGCAGTCGCGCACGGTGTCCACGGCCAACATGCCGAAGCCGGGCGTGAGTTACATCTCAGGGCCTGGGGCCCCGGAGCGCCGCGAGACGGTCAGCACCGGCACCCTGCCGACGCCGGCACGGCTTTACGTCGGCGGCCACGTGAGCACCGGCAGCTACGAGTCGTCCAGCAGCCAGGTCGGCGGCGGCTATGTGGAGGGGGGCTACGTCGATGGTGGTTACTACGTCGGCGCCCCGCCCTACGGCGGTAACTACCCAGGCAACGGTTATCCCGGGAACGGCTATCCGGGCCACGGCCGCCCCGGCGGCGGCGGCTGGCACGACGGTGACCACGGCGACCACGGCCACGGCGGCAACGGAGACCACGGCGGCAGGCCCAACCCGGGCAACACGGTCGTCGTGGGCGGCCAGTCCAACCCGAGCCGGGACAACCGCTTCAACGTAGCCCCGGTCCGCGACAACAACGACAACCGCCACGACCACGACCGCGACCGTGGCGGCTGGAGCAACAACGGCTGGAACAACGGCTACAACAACGGGTTCAACAACCCCAACGGCCCCCGCCCCAGCATCAACGAGCCACCGCCGCGCCCGTATAACCCGGGCGCCGGCCAGAGCAGCGTGCCGCTGTACCAGCAGCCCGGCTCCGGCCCGCCGCCGCAGATCCCGCGCGGTGGCAGCGTGCCGATCCGCAACCGCTGACCGGCACGGGGCCGGCCGTGGGCCCGCGGCCAGCCCTGCGGCTACAATGGGCGGATGCAGATCACCCTTAACGGCGAAGCGCGCGATTGCGCGCCCGGCACCTCGGTCACCTCCCTGCTCGATTCGGCTGGCTATGCCGGCAAGCGGGTGGCGGTGGAGGTGAACCTCGAGATCGTGCCGCGCAGCGCGCACGCCAGCCACCTGCTCGCCGAGGGCGACAAGGTGGAGATCGTCCATGCCATCGGCGGCGGCTGAGCCGCGCCCCTCGACGGAAGACCCCGCATGAACCACTTTTCCCCCGCTGGTGATGATCCCCTCATCGTTGCCGGCCGTACGTTCCACTCGCGCCTGCTCACCGGCACCGGCAAGTACAAGGATTTCGACGAGACCCGCCAGGCCACCGAGGCCGCTGGCGCGCAGGTCGTCACCCTTGCCATCCGCCGGGTCAACATCGGCCAGGACGCCAGCCAGCCCAACCTGCTCGATGCGCTGCCGCCCGATCGCTTCACCCTGCTGCCCAATACCGCCGGCTGCTACACCGCCGACGATGCCGTGCGCACTTGCCGCCTCGCGCGCGAGCTGCTCGACGGGCACAACCTGGTGAAGCTGGAAGTGCTCGGCGATGAGCGCACGCTCTACCCGGATGTGGTGCAGACGCTGGCCGCCGCGGAGAAGCTCGTCGCCGATGGCTTCGACGTCATGGTCTACACCTCCGACGATCCGATCCTGGCCCGCCGGCTTGAAGAGATCGGCTGCGCCGCGATCATGCCGCTGGCCGCGCCGATCGGTTCGGGCCTGGGCATCCAGAACCGCTACAACCTGCTCGAGATCATCGAGAACGCGAAGGTCCCCGTGATCGTCGATGCGGGCGTCGGCACGGCTTCGGATGCATCGATCGCGATGGAGCTGGGCTGCGATGGCGTGCTGATGAATACCGCGATCGCCGGCGCGAAGAACCCGGTGCTGATGGCCCATGCGATGAAGCTGGCCGTGGAAGCCGGACGTGCCGCGTTCCGCGCGGGCCGTATCCCGCGCAAGCGCTTCGCCTCGGCATCGAGCCCCGTGGAAGGATTGGTGGGTTGAGCATGAGCCAAGACGACGAAACCACGGGCGAAGGCCCGTTCCAGCGCCGCATCCGCAGCTTCGTGCTGCGCGAAGGCCGTATGACTCCGGCGCAGCAGCGCGCGTTCGACGACCACTGGGCGCGCTTCGGCCTCGATTACACCGGTGTAACCCGCGACCTCGGCGCCACGTTTGGTCGCGAGGCACCGCGCGTGCTGGAAATCGGCTTCGGTAACGGCGAGGCACTCGCGTGGGCATCAGAGCATGACCTCGCTCGCGACTACATCGGCGTGGAAGTGCATGGCCCTGGCGTCGGCCGCCTAATGAATGCGCTGGCCGCGCGCGATGCCGGCAACGTGCGCATCTACAAGCACGATGCCGTGGAAGTGCTGGAAAACGAGATCCCGCCAGGCAGCCTCTCCGAAGTGCGCATCTGGTTCCCGGATCCGTGGCATAAGAAGCGCCACAACAAGCGTCGCATCGTGCAGCCGGCCTTCGTGGCCCTGCTCGCTTCACGCATGGCCCCGGGCGGGCTGCTGCATCTGGCTACCGATTGGGAAGCCTATGCCGAGCACATGCGCGAGGTAATGGAAGCCGCGCCAGGCTGGCGTAACCGTGTTGGGCCGGGCGCAACGGCCGAGCGTCCCGACTGGCGCATCGAGACCCATTTCGAACGCCGTGGCCTGCGTCTTGGCCATGGTGTCTGGGATTTCCTTTACGAATGGCACGGTTAGACAAGCCGTAGACCCTGAAATGGGCACACTTGGGCTCTCTCGTCCCCACGGAGCCCCGCATGTCCATTTCCACCCTGGCCGACCTGTTCGCGGAAACCCTGGAACAGGCCGGCGTACGCCGCATCTACGGCTTGGTCGGCGATAGCCTCAACGCCATCACGGATTCCCTGCGCGAACGCCAGCGCATCGACTGGATCCATGTGCGCCACGAAGAAGCCGCCGCCTTCGCGGCCGGCGGCGAGGCCCAGCTCACCGGGCAGCTCGCGGTCTGCGCGGGCAGTTGCGGCCCGGGCAACCTGCACCTGATCAACGGCCTGTTCGATTGCCAGCGCACGCGCACGCCGGTGCTGGCCATCGCCGCGCACATCCCCAGTGCCGAAATCGGCAGCGGTTACTTCCAGGAAACCCACCCCACCGAACTGTTCCGCGAGTGCAGCGTGTACTGCGAGATGGTCTCCGACCCCGCGCAGATGCCGCATGTGCTCGATTCGGCGATCCGTGCCGCGGTGGGCCAGCGTGGCGTCGCCGTGGTAGTGATCCCGGGCGACGTGGCGATGCGCAAGGCGGTGGTGAAGCAGGTGACGCCGGCGGCCGGCCTCCTGCCGCCGTCACCGAAGGTGATTCCCGCCGAGCGTGAGCTCGATGCGCTCGCCGCCCTGCTCAACGCGGGGAAGCGCGTCACCCTGCTCTGCGGCCGCGGCACCGCGGGCGCGCACGATGAGCTGATCGCCCTGGCCGACGCGCTGAAGTCGCCGATCGTCCACGCGCTGGGCGGCAAGGAGTTCGTGGAATACGACAACCCCTTCGACGTGGGCATGACCGGCCTCATCGGTTTCAGCTCCGGCTACCACGCGATGGAAGACTGCGACACGCTGCTCATGCTGGGCACCGACTTCCCCTACCGCCAGTTCTATCCGGAGGAGGCGAAGATCGCCCAGGTGGATATCCGCCCGGGCAACATCGGCCGCCGCTGCCGGGTCGACCTGGGTGTCGTGGGTGATGTCGGCGAGACGCTGAGGGCCCTGCTCCCGCGCATCGAGCCCAAGCGCGTGCGTGGCCACCTCGATCGCTGCCTGGCCCACTACGCCCGTGCCCGCGAGGGCCTGGATGAGCTGGCCGAGATCAAGCCGGGCCATGAGCTCATCCACCCGCAGCAGGTCTCGCGGCTGGTCAGTGAGCTTGCCGAGGACGATGCGGTGTTCACCTGCGACGTGGGCACGCCCACGGTCTGGGCGGCGCGCTACCTCAAGATGAATGGCAAGCGCCGCCTGGTCGGCTCGTTCGTGCATGGCTCCATGGCCAACGCCATGCCCCAGGCCATCGGCATCCAGGCGGCTTATCCCGGGCGCCAGGTGATCTCGCTGTCGGGCGATGGCGGCTTCGCCATGCTCATGGGCGATTTCATCACCCTGGCGCAGGAGAAGCTGCCGGTGAAGATCATCGTGCTCAACAACGGCACGCTGGGCTTCGTGGAACTCGAGATGAAGGCCGCGGGCCTGGTCGAGACCGGCGTGGAGCTGCAGAACCCCGATTTCGCCGCGATGGCGAATGCCATGGGCATCCATGGCCGCCGCGTGGCGAGGGCCTCGGACCTGCCTGCGGCGATCGCCGAGGTGCTCTCGCACGAGGGACCCGCCCTGCTCGACGTGGTCAGTAACCGGCTCGAGCTTGCCATCCCGCCGAAGATCAGCGGCGAGCAGGTCAAGGGCTTCAGCCTGTATGCGCTGAAGGCAGTGATGAGCGGGCGCGGCGATAGCATCGTGGACCTGGCGGTTTCGAACCTGAGCCGCTAGGGCGGGGAGCCGCCCCCGCTCTTGTGGGAGCGCGCTTGCGCGCGATGGCTCGTGCCGCAAGCACCCATCGCGCGCAAGCGCGCTCCCACGGTATGTGTTCCAAGAAAAACCGGATTGCTTCAGCCGGGAGCCACCCCCAGCGCGTATACTCGTCCGCCATCGACAGCAGCCTGGCGAGCCAATGCCACCGCATGCCCCCATCGACCGGAACGGGACTGCCGGCTAGTGGCACTCACACTCACGCCTGAAATGATCCTCGTGCTGGGCCTGGTGGGCTTCACCATGCTCATGCTCGTGCTGGAGTGGATCCGGGCGGACATGGTGGCCCTGCTGGTGGTGGTCACCATCGGCCTGACCGGGCTGATCCCTGGCGAACAGGTGTTCAACGGCTTCGCCGGTAACGCCGTCATCGCGATCATCGCCATCATGATCATGGGCGCGGGCCTGGACCGCGCCGGCGTGCTCAACCTCACCGCTTCCTTCGTCATGCGCATGGCGCGTGGCATGGAGTCACGCCTGGGCGTGGTGGTGAACAGCGTCACCAGCCTGTTCAGCGCGGTGATCCCGAGCCAGGCGCTCGCGGCCCTGATGATCCCGGTCACCTCGCGCCTGTCGGCGCGCACGGGCGTGCCCATGTCGCGGCTGCTGCTACCCATGGCCTTCTGCATCCTGACCGCGACCAACACCACGCTGATCGCGAACTCGCCGCTGATCGTCCTCAACGACCTGATCGCCAGCGCCAACAGCAACCTGCCCCCGGGCGCCCACACCATCCCGAAATTCGGCCTCTTCAGCGTCACGCCTGTCGGCCTGATCCTGGCCCTGCTCGGCATCGCGTTCTTCTGGCTGTTCTCGCGCAAGCTGCTGCCGGAGCGCGAGGACGAGCGCCTGAAGGTGACCCCGGGCCGCACCGAGAGCTACTTCGCCGATACCTATGGCATCGCCGGTGAAACCGCGGAGCTCACCGTTACCGCGGAAAGCCCGCTGGTCGGCATGAGCATCGGCGAGGTGGAACAGCTGCATGGCGCCCCGCTGATCCTGGCGATGAAGAACGGCAACGAGAGCCGCGTGGCCCCGCCCTCGGACCAGATGATCTGGGTGGGCACGGTGTTGGGTGTGCTGGCTCCGAAGGACGCGATCAACGCGTTCGCCAATAACCAGCTGTGCCGCGTGTCGTGGCGCATGCGCCAGCTGGGCGAGCAGTTCAACACCACCCGCGCCGGTATTTCCGAGGCCGTGGTGCCGCCCAGCTCGCGCTTCATCAAGCAGAGCGTGGGCGAGCTACGCCTGCGCAAGCGCTTCGGCATCTCCGTGCTGGCGGTGAACCGCGGCGATGAGGTCTTCCGCGAGGATGTGCGCGCCGTGACCCTGCGCGCCGGCGATACGCTCGTGCTGCACAGCAAGTGGCGCGACCTCATGCTGGCCGAGGAAGACCGCGACATCGTGGTCGTGACCGATATCCCGAAGGAAGAACAGCGGCCCGGCAAGATCTGGCAGGCCGTGGGCTTCTTCGTGCTGGCCAAGTGCCTGGCGCTGTTCACCCACCTCGATCTCTCGGTGGCGATGATGACCGGCGCGGTCGGCATGCTGCTGACCGGCGTGCTGAACATGGACGAGGCCTACAAGGCCATCAACTGGAAGACCATCTTCGTGACCGCCTGCCTGATCCCGCTGGGCTGGTCGATGGATTCCACCGGCACGGCCAGCTGGATCGCCCAGGAAGTGCTCGCCGTGCTGGGCCACGCGCCGCAGTGGACCCTGCAGCTCTCGATCGCCGTGCTGACCCTGTTGTTCTCCCAGGTGATGTCGAACGTGGGCGCCACGGTCATGATGGTGCCGATCGCGATCAGCGTGGCGGTCACCACCGGCGGCAACCCCTCGGCCTATGCGCTGATCGTCGCCGTGTCCTCGTCGAACACCTTCCTGCTCTCCTCGGGCCACCCGGCACTGATGATGGTGGCCGGCCCCGGCGGCTACCGGGCGAAGGATTTCCTGCGCGCAGGCATCCCGCTGACCATCGTGATGCTGGTGGTCACCCTGGTGACCATCAACCTGATGTACCGCTGAGCCAACCCACAGAATTTTCTCAGGCCAGGTGGACTTTGCCGTCCGTCACGGCCACCGACACGGCACGTAGGCGATCACCCTTGCAAGGACCGCTCTGGCAGTGCCCATCCCCCGCCGTGAAGGTCGCCCCGTGGGCGGCGCAGATGATCAGGCCGTTGCGGACCAGGAAGCGGCCGGGGGCGTAATCCAGCCGGCGGCCAGCGTGGGGACACACGTTATAGAAGGCACTGACCTGGTCCCCGTCGCGGTAGACCAGCAGGGACTCGGTGTCGCCAGCCACCGTCGCCTCCACTTCGATAGCGTTGCCATCGGGGATGTCATTGAGCTGGCAAAGGGGGGCGGTGTCGGCAGTGGTAGTCATGGCACTTGTCTATGAGGGTCGGATGCCCCAAGGTAAAGAGGCTCACACGCATGTCATTGTGCCATACGGATTTTTAACCAATGCGCTTCGTCTTTCCGCCCATTCGCCGCTCGCGTAACCCGCTGGTCCGCGCCCTGTCCCTGTTGGCAGGCGTGGCCGTGCTGGGCGTGCTGCTCGTGTTCGGTGTGGTCGTGCTCGGCGTACTGGTGGCCGGCGGCCTCGTGTTCTTCGCCGTGCGCCAGTGGAAGCTCGCGACCGCCCGTGCCAACGGCGCGCCGACGCCGCAGCCCCAGGCTGCGTCCCGCCCGAACGATCCCAACGTCCTCGAAGGCGAGTTCGTGGTGATCCAGCAGGGCCGGCCGGTACACCACCACTAAGCCGTTCGCGAACGAGCCGCGCACCGCAAGCTTCGGATAGTCCGCCGGAGCCTGCCCGCCTACGCTGGTCTCCCATGAAGGAGGCCACCATGAACCGTCCCGCCCTCGCCATGCAAAGCACCGACGATGCCCTGGAACGCGTGCGTCTCGCCCTCGAAGAGGATGAGGCACCGGCGGACCTCGCCAGCCTCGCCGCCATCGCCGGGCTCAGCCCCACCCACCTGCAGCGGGTGTTTCGCCGCCGCTACGGCGTGAGCCCTGCGGAATATGCCCGTGCGCGCCGCTTTGGCCAGCTGCGCCAGGCGCTGCGCGGCGGCGCGGCGGTGACCGATGCCGTCTACGACGCCGGGTTCGGCTCGGGCAGCCGGGTCTACGAGGAAAGCGACCGCCGGCTCGGCATGACCCCCGCGAGTTACCGCGCGGGCGGCGCCGGTGCCGACATCCGCTATACGACGACCGCGACGCCGCTGGGCCAGTTGCTGGTGGCGACCACCGCGCGCGGCATCTGCTCCGTCACCCTGGGCGCAGACGATGCCGAGCTGGAAGCACGCCTGGCCAACGAATTCCCCCAGGCCACGCGGCAGCGCGTCGATGCCGGCCGCGAGGATTGGCTGGATGCGGTGATCGCCCGCGTGGCGCACGAACTGGGCTGGAGCGATCGCGACGCGCCGGCCATGCCGCCCCTCGACGTGGCCGCCACGGCGTTCCAGTGGCGGGTTTGGGAGGCGCTCACCCGCATCCCGCGCGGCGAAACCCTGAGCTATGGCGAGCTGGCCGCGAAGCTGGGCGTGCCGAAGGCGGCCCGCGCGATCGGCCGCGCCTGTGGCAGCAACAAGCTCGCGCTGCTGGTGCCGTGCCACCGGATCATCCGCGAGGATGGCAGCCTGGGTGGCTGGCGCTGGGGCCTGGAAATCAAGCGCCAGCTACTGGCGAGCGAGCGCGCGGTGAACGCGGCTCAAGCCTGACCCGCGAAGGTTTCGCTACCACCCGTCACGCGGCGGCGATATCTTTCCGCTTTCGCGTCACGCCGGTTGTGGCGCACCCTGCCCCGGTTTGCCCCACGCCATGTCCGACGCCGCCTGTTCCGCCACGCCCGCCGCCACCGAGTCACGCTGGCTCGTACCGCTTTCGCTGTTCGCGCTGTATGTGATCTGGGGCTCTACCTACCTGGGCATCCGCTACGCGCTGGTGAGCTACCCGCCGTTCCTGCTGGCCGCCCTGCGCTTCGCGATCGCGGGCGTCCTGCTCTTCGCCGTGCTGCGCGTGCGTGGCGCGGCGCTGCCCACCCGCCGGCAGTGGCGCAATGCCGCCATCGTCGGCACCCTGCTGCTCGCCGGCGGCAACGGCCTGGTCTGCTACGCCGAGCAGTCGGTGAGCTCAGGCATCGCGGCGGTAGCCGTCGCCAGCATGCCGCTGTTCGCCGCCGTGTTCGGCGGCCTTTACGGTGAGTGGCCATCGCGCGGTGAAACCGTCGGCCTCCTCCTGGGCTTCGCCGGCGTCATCGTCCTGAACCTCGGCGCGGGCCTTTCCGGTTCGCCGCTCGGCGCCATCGCGCTCATCGTGGCCGCCTCGTCGTGGGCGTTCGGCTCGGTGTGGTCGAAGCGGCAGGACATGCCGAAAGGCCCGATGAACGTGGCTGCGCAGATGCTCTGCGCCAGCGTCGCGCTGGGCATCATCGCCATGCTGCACGGCGAGCGCCTCCCGGTGCACCCGCAGGCATCGGCGACCGCCGCCCTGCTTTACCTCGTCGTGTTCGGTTCGCTCATCGCGTTCAGCGCCTACCTCTACGTGCTGAAAACCGTGCGCCCCGCGCTTGCCACCAGCTATGCCTACGTCAATCCGCCGGTGGCCGTGCTGTTCGGCGTCGCGCTTGCCGGCGAGCATGTCGGCCCGTTCGATCTCGGCGGCATGGCGATCATCCTGGTGGGCGTCGGCATCATCACGCTGATGCGCCAGCGCAAGGCGTAATGCGCAAGCGCCGGAATGTGACGGCCGTCGCACTCCGTGGTATGGCAGGCGCATTTTCAGAATAATCGGATGGTCGGGGCCGCCGACCGCCGCCTAGTCTCTCCAGCCGCATCTGCTGGAGATATCCATGGATGGCCTAGCCCATCTCCGCCGCTCGCGACGCCTGCGCCTTTGCGGCGCGCGCCTTGCCACCCTGCTTTGCCTGGCCATCGCCGCGCTGGCTTCATGCCAGCCGTTCCGCGATGACGACACCACGTTCGCCACGCCGTTGAACGACTTCGCCGACTACGATGCGTGCGTCGATCGCGGCGGCAACTGGTTGCTCCATGCCCATCTCTGCAAGGAGCCGGCGGGCGATGCCGGCGACAGTACGCCGGCACCGCCATGAGCCATCAGAGTTCGCGCAACGCCGTGGTCACCGGCAAGCGCGCGGCGCGCAGCGCGGGGAACAGGCCGCCGATGAAGCCGATCGCGAGCGCCCACTTCAGGCCGGTCCACAACAGGGCCGGCCCCACGCGGAACTGGAACACGACCTGGCTGAAGTTCGCGCCCAGCGTCGATGCCGAATAGTTGTTGAAGATAAGCCAGGCGATCCCTGCACCGATCGCGCCACCCAGCAGCGCAAGCAGCATCGTTTCGAGAAGCACCGACACCACCACCGGCACGCCGCGGAAACCGATCGCACGCAAGGTCGCGATCTCGCGGGCCCGTGCCTGGATCGCGGCGAACATGGTGTTCAATGCACCGAACACGGCACCGATCGCCATGATCAGGCCCACCGTGATGCCGATGATGCGCAAGGTCTTCGTCAGCGCCTCCGATTGCTTGCTGAAATACGCCTCGGTGGTGGAGACATCTACCTTCAGCCGCGGATCGGCGGCCAGGCTCGCCTTGAACGCATCGAGGGCCTTAGGCGAATCCAGCAGCACGGTGACCGACTGCACGCTGCTGCCGCGCCGGTAGGCCGAGGCGACGCTTTGCGTATCGCCCCACAGCTCGGACTCGAGCGCATCGTTCGATTCGAACTCGCCGACTACCGTCCAGGTCTGCCCGGCCAGGCGGATGGACTTGCCGACATCCAGGCCTTCGAACTGGCCCTTCGCGCCCTTGCCGACGATCAGTTCGCGCAGGCCCGGCTTGAATCGCCGTCCCTCGATGATCTTCACGTTCTCGCGCAGGGCCCACACATCATCGCTTACGCCGCGGATCGGTACGTTCGAGTCGCTGTTCGGATCGCCCTTGCGCGGCAGGTTCGCCACGACGACGAGTTCGCCCGAGGCGATCGGCCGGCCCTCGGGCCCTTTCTTCACGCCCGGCGCCTGCATCACGACGTTCGCGCTGTCGCGATCGAGGATGGAATTGAGCTCGGCTTGCGAACCGCCGCGCAGGACGATGGCGGTGTGGTCGTTACCCGAGGCGCGCAAGGTCTGTGCAAAGCCTTCGCTCATTGCCAGCATCGCCACGAGCACGCCGACCACGCCGGCGATACCGACGACCACGACGGACGAGGAACCGAGCCGCTGGGTCACCGTGGAAAGACCCACGCGGGTCACCTGCCAGGTCTGCCGGCCGCGCCGCGTCGCGACCATCCATACGGCCAGCAGGATCGCCAGCACGACGACACCCTGCCACGGCAGCATGGTCCACACGACCAGGAACAGCGCGATGATCGCAAGCAGCAGCACGCCGCCAAGGAACTTCTTGAAGGTCTTCATGGCCGTTCCTCAGCGCCCTGCCAGGGCGTCGACAATGTTGAGGCGCATGGCGCGCAGGGCGGGCAAGGCACCGACGATCGCGCCGATCACCACCATCAGCACGAAGCCGAGCAGCCACGTCTGCGAGCCCACCGGGGGAAGGTTGAGCATGCCGCCGCTGCCCTTGGCCACGATCGGCACGATCACGCCCGCCAGGCCCAGGCCCAGCACGCCGCCTATCACCAGCAGCAAGACGCTCTCTGCCAGCACCATGTAGAGCACGCTGTGGCTGGAGAAGCCGATCGTCTTCAGCACCGCCAACTCGCTGGTCCGTTCACGCACGGCCTGCGCCATGGTGTTGCCGGTAAGCAGGATCAGCGTGAAGAAGACCGCGCCCATGATCGCGCTGACGATGAGGCCGATATCGCCGATCTGCTTGGCGAACGAGGCGTTGAACGCCTGCTCGGTCTGCGTCTTCGTTTCGTGGTCGGAGTTGGCGGAGAGCGCATCCACCGCCTTCGCGACGTGGTCGGCATCGTTCGCCGAGTTCAGGCGGATGACATACCAGCCCACCGTCGTGCCGATGCTCTGGAACGCGTTGGCATCCTCGAAATACTTGTGGTGGAAGAAGAACTGCTGGTCCGTTCCGTTCGCTGCGCCGGGGGCGACCTTGTAGATGGCCACGATATCGAACGGCCAGGTCTTGTCACCATTGCGCTGCGGGAAGATCGTCGACTGGAGTGGGATCTTGTCACCCACCTTCCAGCCAAAGCGCTTGGCCAAGGCCTCGCCGACGATCGCGCCGGTGCGGGTGCTGGCATACGTCTTGCGCTCTTCGGGGCTGATCTGGATCTCGTGGAAGATATCGAAGTAGTTATCGCTCACCGCGAAACTCAGCACGAAGTTCTTCGGATCCTGGTAGATCCCACCGAACCAGTTGGAGGCGCCGACGTCACGCACGCCCGGCACCGTCTTGATCTGGTTGCCCAGGCTCACCGGCAGTGACTGGATGATCGAATAGCGCGAGGTGGTGATCAGGCGGTCGACGCCGATCACGTTGTCGCCGGAGTCGAACGCCGACCGCGTGGCGTCCAGCATGCCGAACAGCAGGAAGGCAGCAAGGATGGAGACGAGGGTGAAGAAGGTGCGCGCCTTCCGCCGGAACAGCGCGGCCCATATGAGATGGAAGTATTTCATCGCGCCGCTCCCTTACGCCGAGGCCTGCTCGACAAGGGTGCCCTTGTCGAGGTGCAGCGTATGGTTGGCGTACTCGGCGGCCTTGGGGTCATGGGTCACCATGACGATGGTCTTGCCGTGCTCGCGGTTGAGCTCACGCAGCAGGCCAAGGATCTCTTCGGCCGACTGGCGATCCAGGTCACCGGTGGGCTCATCGCAGACCAGCAGGGTGGGATCGGAGACGATCGCGCGTGCGATCGCCACGCGCTGCTGCTGTCCACCCGATAGCTCCGAGGGCTTGTGCGAGGCACGATCGGCCAGGCCCACCAGTTGCAGCGCGATGGCAGCGTTCTGCGCGCGCTGCTTGCTCGAGAGCTTGGTCAGCAGCAGCGGGAGCTCGACGTTGCGCTGGGCGCTGAGCATCGGCATGAGGTTGTAGAACTGGAACACGAAGCCGACGTGCGCCGCGCGCCACCGCGCCAGCTGCCCCGCGCCAAGCTTGTCGATGCGCTCGCCTGCCACGGTGATGCTGCCGCCGCTCGGCGTATCCAGGCCGCCGATCAGGTTCAGGAGCGTCGTCTTGCCCGAGCCCGACGGGCCCATCAACGCGAGGAAGTCACCTTCCTCGATCTTCAGGTCGACGCCGTGCAGCACCTCGACCTTCTGCCGGCCGCGCTCATACACCTTGGACAGGTCCTGGATGTCGATCAGGGTAGCCATGCGGGTAATCTCCTTGGACGCTCAGGGAGCGGGCTGGGTGACGTGGACGGAGGCGCCATCGACGATGGTGTCGGGTGGCGTGGTGATGACGGTTTCGCCGGCGGCGAGGCCGGCGGTAACCAGGCGGAGATCGTTGTTCACGGGCTTGGCGGCGGTGATGTCGCGACGGCGGGCCTTTTCGTCGGTGACGACGAACGCCACGTCATGGCCATCGCGCTGCACGATGGCATTGGCGGGCACCATCACGCCCTTGGGCGGTTCGGCATGCGCGGCAGCGCGCTTTTCCAGGAACGAAACACGAACGCCCATGTCCGGCACGATGCGCCCATCTTTCTGTTCCAGCGCGACGCGGACTTTCACCGTCGCCTTGCCGCGATCGGCCGCCGGCACGATCGCGATCACATGCGCAGGGATGCGCCAGTCGGGATAGGCATCGAGCACCGCCTCCGCGGCCATGTCCGGTTGCACGCGGCCGATATAGGCCTCGTTGACGTCCACGTCGATTTCCAGCGAATCCATGTCGACGATGGTGCCCACGCCGGTACGGGTGAACCCGCCGCCGGCCGACAGCGGCGAGACGATCTCGCCCACCTGGGCTGCCTTGTCGGTGATCACGCCGTCGAACGGCGCGCGCACCACGGTGTAATCGAGGTTGACCTGTGCCACGCCCACCTGCGAATCCGCGGCCTGCGCCTGGCGGCGCGAGGTATTGAGCTGGGCACGGAAGGTATTGGCCTGCGTGCGGGTCTGCTCGGCGATCTGCTTCGACACCAGCCCACGGCCGACGAGGGCTTCCTGGCGCGTGGCGTCGCGCAACGCCTGGTCGAGCTGCGCCTCGTTCTGGGTGACGTTGGCGTGCGCCGCCGCGGCGTTGGCCTGCGCCGAGGCGAGGCTGGCGCGCAGGGCGTTGTCTTCGAGGCGCGCCAGTACCTGGCCCTTCGTTACCCGGTCGCCTTCTTCGATCAGCACCTCGGTGAGCGAGCCGGTGATCTGCGCCGAGACCGTGGCTTGCCTGCGCGCTGTCACATAACCGGTGGCCTGCAGCACCGCGCCCGCGTCGCCCGCCGACGCCGGGGCCACGGCGGTCGCTGTCTGCACCTCAACGGCACGGCGGCCGAAGAAGGCCCAGGCACCCAGGCCGGCCGCCAGCAGGATGAGTACGATGCCGGCGATGGCGGCGATCCGGCCCCAGGGCGGGCCGCCACCGGGCGCTTCCTTGTGCGATTTATCGATCTTCAGCTGCTTCAGCAGCTCGGCGTTCGAGTTCATGTCCCCTCACATCCCCTCACGGTGTTCGTACAAGATCATGCGAACCTGGGCGACCGTGCGCTATTCAGGCCCATCAGTCATCTGCCGTGACAGGTGTCACCTGCTAGGCTTGGCGGCATGAATACCGTCATCCCCATGCCGGCCCAGCCGAGCCTCCCCGTCACCGGCCAGGCCGGTCGTTTCCCCGTTCGCCGCATTTTCTGCATCGGCCGCAACTACGCGGACCATGCGAAGGAAATGGGCGCCAGCGTCGACAAGGCGAACCCCATGTTCTTCACCAAGCCGGCCGATGCCGTGGTGACGGATGGCGCCGACGTGCCCTACCCCAGTGCCACCAGCGATCTCCACCACGAGGTGGAGATGGTCGTGGCCCTGGGCGCCGGTGGCTCCCACCTTAGCGCGGACGACGCACGCAAGCTCGTCTGGGGCTATGGCGTGGGCCTGGACCTCACCCGCCGCGACCTGCAGGCGCAGGCCAAGGCGAAGGGCGCCCCCTGGGACGTGGCCAAGGCGTTCGACCATTCGGCGCCGGTATCCGCGCTGGTCCCTGCCAGCGAGGCCACGCCCACTGCCGCCACGACGATCACCCTGGAGATCAACGGCCAGGTACGCCAGCAGGCAACGCTCGGCGATATGGTGCTCGACGTGGGCGAGATCCTCGCGGCACTATCCACCCTGTTCGAGCTGAAGGCAGGGGACCTGGTCTTCACCGGCACGCCCGCGGGGGTCTCGGCATTGCAAAAGGGTGACCGGTTCCGCGCGACGCTCGGGGACATCGTTTCATTCGAGGGCAAGGTAGTGTGAATTCGCGCGATCCCTACATCGGGATCGCTAGGTTGGGAATTTCGACACGACGCAACGAGGAGTCCATGCGATGAGCATGATGGAAGAATTCAAGAAATTCGCCCTGCGCGGCAACGTGATCGACCTGGCGGTCGGTGTGGTCATCGGCGCGGCGTTCGGCAAGATCGTGACGTCGCTGGTGGACAACATCATCATGCCGCCGATCGGCATGCTGATCGGCGGCATCGATTTCTCGGACTGGAAGTGGGTGTTGAAACCCGCGGATGCGGCGTCGAAGACGGCTGAAGTCGCCATCCAGTACGGCGTGTTCATCAACGTGCTCATCCAGTTCATCATCATCGCGTTCGCGATCTTCCTGGTGGTCAAGGCGATCAACAAACTGACCCGCCACGAAGACAAACCCGCGGCCACGCCCGCCGACGTGGTGCTGCTCCAGGAAATCCGCGACCTGCTGAAGCAGCAGAAGAACCTGCCTTAAGTTTCACTGTGGGAGCGCGCTTGCGCGCGATGCTTTAGGCGATGCCCGGTACGGCCGGGCTCGCCTTCACGCGCTCGAATCGGTTCATTCGCGTTCGCGAATGCATGTGACTAGCGGCTACGCCGCCTCGCGCTCCGACGTCTCTGGAAAGAGGCCTTGGGGCCCACCCTCGCTGCTCAGACAGGTCCTGTGGGAGCGCGCTTGCGCGCGATTTGGGCGTTCGGCCAGCCCCATTCGCGCGCACGCGCGCTCCCACAGCTCTCTTGTGCGGAACTCGCCTCGAGGGTGGGCCCCAAGGCCTCCCGGACGTACTGAGGTTCATGGTGGGAGAGCCGGATTTCGCTTCGTGTCCGGTGTGCGGACACGCGTGGCCGGACACGGCTTCGTCCGCGGACAGCAAAGCACGCGTGGCCCAGTCAGAGTGAAATGGCTTCGCAGCGCGGTTTGCGAGGCAAATTCGACGTTGGCACGGCGGATGCAATCTTCATGGCAAGGGCCCTCGGGCTCACCTTCCTACTCACGGAGACCCGCCATGAAAACCGAAACCTTCCTGCTGAAGACCTTCTTCGCCGCTGCCGTGCTGCTGAGCGTGTTGACGATGGGGGCGATGGTCACGACTAGCGCACCCGTGGTGCCGGCAAACGCGATCGCTGCGGCTCGCTGATCAATACGGCTTCATCGCTGCGTCGGTGATCGCGCGCAAGCGCGCTCCTACAATAACCGGCGAGGCCTGCGCAGATCTCATGTAGGAGCGCGCTTGCGCGCGACATCTTTCGCGGACAGAGCCACAGGCCCTGCTGCATCGAGGCGAAGGCTGTCGGCCACAGGGTGGCCTCCTACAAGGCGGAGGTCGCTTGAAGGCCCTAGACCGAACAGCGCGCGAGGCTCGCCCAACAATCAACCTCAGTGCGTCCGGGAGGTCTTGGGGCCCACCCTCGAGGCGAGTTCCGCACAAGAGAGCTGTGGGAGCGCGCTTGCGCGAATGGGGCTGGCCGAACGCCCAAATCGCGCGCAAGCGCGCTCCCACAGGACCTGTCTGAGCAGCGAGGGTGGGCCCCAAGGCCTCTTTCCGGAGACGTCGGAGCGCGAGGCGGCGTAGCCGCTCAACACATGCATTCGCGCCCAGCGAATGAACCGATTGAATAGCGCGAAGCCGAAGGCGAGCCCGCTCGTACACGCCATCGCGCGCAATGAGGTGACCCCCAAAAGTTGGACAGCGGGGTCAGGCGGCTAGGGCCTGGGTCCGGTATTCAACCGGACTCAGGCCATTAAGCCTGAGCTTGATG
>NZ_JBVJMK010000009.1:0-182514 GCF_055584245.1 Luteibacter sp. NPDC104163 | reverse complement strand
GTGTGTGTTCTTCCCCCCCCCCCCCCCCAAAAAAACAAAAAAAACAAAAACCCCCCCTCGGGGGGGGGGGGGGGGGGGGGGGGGGGTGGGGTCGCCCCCCCCCCCCCCCCCCCCCCCCCCCCCCCCCCCACGACGGTTATTCGCACTGCATGGCGCGGGCTTCCAGCAGGGTGCGTTCGCGTTCGTTGCGGGTCATGGCTGCCGCTTGCAGGAACGCGGCGCGGGCTGCTTCGTGTCGGCCCAGGCGGTAGAGCAGGTCGCCGCGTACGCTGGGCAGCAGGTGGTAGCCCTTGAGCGTCGGTTCGTCAGCCAGTGCATCGACGATATCCAGCGCGGCCGCGGGCCCGTCGGCCATGGAGACGGCAACCGCGCGGTTGAGCTCGACGACCGGTGAGGGCATTACCGCCACCAGGTCGACGTAGAGGCCGGCCATCCGCTGCCAGTCGGTGTCTTCGCCACGCGGCGCACGTGCGTGGCAGGCCGCGATCGCCGCCTGGAGTGCGTAAGGCCCGTGGGAACCGCCCAGCTTCTCCACGCGATCGAGCGCGGCGAGCCCGCGGTTGATCAGCAGGCGATCCCAGCGCCCCCGGTCCTGGTCCATCAGCAGGATGGGCTCGCCATCCGGGCGGGTGCGCGCGCCGGTGCGCGAGGCCTGGATTTCCATCAGGGCGACCAGGCCATGCACCTCGGGCTCGCGGGGCATGAGGCCGGCGAGGATGCGGCCAAGCCGCAGCGCCTCGTCGCACAGGCCGGGACGCATCCAGTCATCCCCCGCCGTCGCCGCATAGCCTTCGTTGAAGACCAGGTACACCACGCGCAACACCGCGTCGAGGCGCTCCTCCAGTTCCTCGCCGCGCGGGACTTCATAGACGACCGCCTCGCCGGCCAGCGTGCGCTTCGCGCGGACGATGCGCTGCGCCACGGTGGCCTCGGGCACGAGGAAGGCGCGCGCGATTTCGTCGGTGGCGAGGCCGCCCAGCAGGCGCAGCGTCAGCGCCACCTGCGCTTCGATGGACAACGCAGGATGGCACGCGGTGAAAATCAGCCGGAGCATGTCGTCGCCGATGTCGTCATCCAGCGCGTCGATCAGGGCCTCGTCGTGGGATTCGAGCAAACCCTCCATGTCCTGGCCCAGCGCTTCCAGCTTGCGGCCGGCCATGCGCTCGCGACGGATGCGGTCCACCGCGCGGTGCTTCGCGGCCTGGGTGAGCCAGGCGCCGGGGTTACGCGGCACGCCATCGCGCGGCCACTGCTCGAGTGCCGAGACCAGCGCATCCTGGGCCAGCTCCTCAGCGAGATCGAGGTCGCGCACCATCCGGGCGATGGTCGCGATGAGGCGGGGCGATTCGATCTTCCAGATCGCATCGATGGCGCGGCGGGCGGCGTCGGTCATGGCGACGGATGACACCATCCGCCGCCATGACAGGCAAGCCGCGCTGCGGCATCAGGTGAGCGGGGCCAGCAGTTCCTTCATGCTGTAGAGCGGGCGGATCTCGAGCCGTGCGTCGTCACCGTCCGGGAACGGGTACGTGCGCGTCCACGCGATCACGTCATCCAGGCTATCGACGCGAAGCACCCAGAAGCCCGCGACCATCTCCTTGATCTCGGCGAAGGGGCCATCGAACACCTGCGGCTGGCCCTTGCTGAAACGCACGCGCTTCGCATGCCGGCTGGAAGAAAGGCCATTCCCCGCGATGAGGTGGCCCGCCTCGAACCCGGCGCGGTTCGCTTCGGCCATGCGGCCAAGGATCTCCGGGCCCGGGTTCCAGTCGGTCTCGCTGCGGGCATTGGCTTTCAGCATCACGATGTACCGACGGCGCTCCGACTCATCGTCGGCCGGGTCGCCGAAGTTGCTGAGGCCACCCGGGCAGCCGATCGGGCGTACTTCGATCTCGGCGTCGCCGTTCGCATCCTCGGCCGGCCAGCCCTTGACCCAGTCGACCGCTTCCTCGATGGAGTCGGCTTCGATCACGCTGAACCCGGCGACGAGTTCCTTCGCTTCCGCGAACGGTCCGTCGACGACCACCGGCGTGCGACCCGCGGTGAAGCTCACCCGGACGCCCTCGCGGCTGGGCTTGAGTCCTTCACCCGCGTGGAACCGGCCGTCGGCGGCGAGCTGGTCGCAGTACTCGGCCATCGCATCGACCAGCGCCTGGGTGACCGGTGCGCCGGCTTCGCTCTCGGCATCCGCCTTGCGGACGATCAGGAATCGCATGGTCTGCTCCTTACGCGGTCGGTGCCGGCTTCTCGCCGCCATTCACCATCCACGACACGCCGAACTCGTCATCGAGCATGCCGAAGCACTCGGCCCAGAAGGTCTCGCCCACCGGCATGGTCACCGTGCCCCGCTTGGCCAGTGCTTCGAAGATCTTCCTGGCTTCCGCCGCCGTGTCGAAGCCGAGGGCGATGGTGCAGCCCTGGACCTTGCCGGGGTGCTCGAAGACCGGCGGCGAATCGGAGCCCATGAGGATGGCATCGCCCACCTGCAGGCGGATGTGCATGATCTTCTCGCCCATGGTGGACAGATCCATCTGCTGGCCATCGCCGCAGCCTTCGTTGTTCGCCGCGCCCTCGGGCGGGGGCGGCATATCCTTGAAGCGGCTGGTCATGATGATCTTGCCGCCAAGCGCCTTCTCGTAGAACTTGAAGGCTTCCTCGCAGTTGTCCTTGAAATGCAGGTACGGGGTGATGTTCATCGGTATGCCTCGGTGGATGGGTGGAGTTACTGGCGGGCAGCGATCTCGGCGCGCATGCGTTCTTCCTGCGCACGCGCCTCTGGGGTGAATTCAGCGCCGAAGTCCTCGGCTTCGAAGACCTGGCGGAGCTCGATCTCGGACGTCCCGTCCTCGAACGGATTGGGGCAGCGCTTCATCCACTCGATGGCTTCATCGAACGAGCGGACCTGGATGAGCCAGAAGCCGGCGATGAGTTCGCGGGTCTCGGCGAACGGGCCATCGATGACCTCGCGGCGATCGCCCGAGAAGCGGATGCGGGCGCCCTTGCTGCTGGGCTGCAGGCCCTCGGCCGCCAGCAGCACGCCAGCGCGGACGAGCTCCTCGTTGAAATTGCCCATCGCCGTGATCAGCTGCTCGCTGGGCATCTCGCCGGCTTCGGACGCGCGGGTGGCGCGCACCATGACCATGAATCGCATCTGCCTTCTCCTTGCCGTGGCCGGGGCATTCCCGGCCTTCATGGAGACGTCGAACGACCCTACCGCCGATCGACACCCGGCCGAAAGAAATTTATACCGCCCGGGGCAGGCAGGATGCAGCAGGTGATTCTCAAGGGTTGAGCGACCCGGTGTCAGGCGTCGACAAGGCGGTCCAGTGGCTCCATGGAACGCGCACGGGCGGACGCCTCGAAGAAGCAGTGCACGCCATCCGGGTGGAACGTGACCGCCGCGGTCCCCCCGGCCTGGGCGGCCAGCACCCGTTCGATGAAGCGGGTGCCGAAGCCACGCTGCACCGGCGGCTCCACGACAGGGCCGCCGCTTTCCTTCCATTCCAGGCGAACCATGTGTCGCTCGGGCTCGTAATGCCAGCCCAGGCTGACCCGGCCTTCCGCGACCGAGAGGGCGCCGTATTTGATCGCGTTGGTCAGCAGTTCGTGGAGCGCCATGGCGACCGATACCGCCGCCTCGGGGCTGAGCATGAGCGGCGGCCCGTCCAGGCTGACGAGTGACCCATCGGGATCGTGGGGGGCGACCGTGG
Organism: Luteibacter sp. NPDC104163; assembly: GCF_055584245.1. Taxonomy (NCBI): domain Bacteria; kingdom Pseudomonadati; phylum Pseudomonadota; class Gammaproteobacteria; order Lysobacterales; family Rhodanobacteraceae; genus Luteibacter; species Luteibacter sp. NPDC104163. Next base: position 178,804 of record NZ_JBVJMK010000009.1, on the reverse strand, counting down.
CCTCGACGACCCCGCGCAGGGCGACCTCTTCCCAGGCGCGGGCCACCAGCAGGTCGTGGGCCGCCGAGAGGGCGCGCAGCCGGCTCTCGAACACGGCAAGCGAGTGTGCGACCGGTTGCTCCTCGCGGAAGCTCTGGATGGCCATGGCCTGGACCACGGCCAGGGTGTTCTTCACCCGGTGGTTGAGTTCGTTGATCAGGATCCGCTGGGCGCGCTGGGCATCGCGGTGCGCCGAGACATCGGTGCAACTGCCGAAGTACCCGGCGAAATGGCCCTCGCGGTAGAAGGGCGCGCCGTTGTCCAGCAGCCAGCGGTACTCGCCATCCGAGCGGCGCAGGCGGTATTCCATCGAAAACGGTTCGCGCGCGTCGAACGCCCCGACATAGATGGCCAGGCAGCGCTCAAGGTCGTCGGGGTGCACGCCCTCGGCCCAGCCGTTCCCCAGCTCGTCCTCCATGGCGCGCCCGGTGTACTCCAGCCAGGGCTTGTTGAACCAGTCGCAGAGCTTGTCCACGCCCGCACGCCAGATCATCACTGGCGCAAAGTCGGCCAGTTCGCGGAATTCGCGGTCCGAAATGGCGATAGCCCGTTCGATGGGGTCCGTCGCGTGCTCACTCATCGCATGTCACCGTCGATGTCCGCGCGTCGCCTCCTGTTCCCTCGGCGCGGGATGTCCCTTGTGGTCCGCACGATCCATCGCGCGGGATCCTTCCCGGACGATAGCGCGTTTGGCACGCCCGGTGCGGGGGTGGCGCCCCGGGTCGTGAGCCGGGTCACGGGGCGACGCGTACGGCACAAAATTCAGAATTTCCGTATTGCATCGCGGCCGCCTTCGCATGCCGTCCGTTCCCTGTCGTCGATATGTCAGAATCCAGCCACCTGCGCGACAGGGGTGGCGCGCAGGCTAATCCCGGGGACAACCGTTGGCGACACTGCCGCTTTTCCAGCGGCCGCGCCGGTGTGTACCCGCCCTTCAAGAAACGGATTGGAACGGAATATGGATCTCCTGCGGTTCCTCGCGATGCTCCCGGTGCGCCTGCTGCGCGGCCTTGGCTGGCTGCTCGGCTTCGTGCTCAGGCCCCTTTTCGGAAATATCGCCTGGTCCGCACCGGCCTGGGTGCCGGCAACGGGCAGGGCGGCCCGCCAGCATCCCCTGAAGTTCACCGGCACGATCGCCGGCGCGCTGCTCCTGGTGGCCGCCGGGTGGTTCGGCTGGCACTGGTGGCAAAACCGCCCGCGCGCCGCGGAACCCAACCGGATCACCATCGAGGTGGCGGCCCCGGCCGTCACGGATTACAGCGACGTCCGGCCCGAGATCCATGCGCTGGAACTGCGCTTCTCCGGCTCCGCCGCGCGGATCGAATCGCTGGGCAAGCCGGTCACCGAGGGCATCGCGCTGGAACCGCGCCAGGCGGGCCAGTGGAAGTGGCAGGACGATCGCACCCTGGTCTTCACGCCGGCCACGGACTGGCCCGTGGGCCGCAAGTTCGACGTGCGCTTCGACAAGGCCAAGGTCTTTGCCCCGCACGTGCTCCTCGCCGATGACGAGGCCACCTTCAACACGGCGCCGTTCACGGCGCGCGTGACCAACGGCGAGTTCTACCAGGATCCGCAGGACCCGACCCGCCGCAAGACGATCATCCAGCTGGCCTTCAACTACCCGGTCGATCCGGCCGAGCTCGAGAAGCGCATCGCGCTCGACCTGCGCGAGCGCGGCGAGAAGCATGGCGACGACCTGAAGTTCAGCGTCACCTACGACGACCACCACCTCAATGCCTTCGTGCACTCCATGCCGCTGCAGCTGCCCCGCGATGATGGCGCGGTGGGCATGAAGGTGGCCGATGGCGTGCGCAGCAGCCGCGGCGGCGACGGCACCGACAAGGCGCTGGAAACCAGTGTCCGGGTGCCCGGGCTGTACAGCCTCAAGATCACCGACATGCAGGCCACGCTGGTCGACAACGACCGCTTCGAACCGGAGCAGGTCGTCACCATGGCGTTCGCCAACGCGGTGAGCGACGCGGACCTCGGCAAGCACGTGCACGCGTGGATCGTGCCGGCGAATGCGGAGGTCAACGGCGCGAGCCAGGTCAGCGAGACGGCACTGCGCACGTGGCCGTCGGCCAAGGCCAGCGTCGTCCCGACCGAAAACGACTGGTCGGAAACGCAGAGCTTCCGCTTCCATGCCCAGCCCGGCGACCGCCTGTACGTGCGCGTCGACAAGGGCATGACCTCGTTCGGTGGCTACGTGATGCCGAAGTCGTATGCGGAAATCCTGCCGGTGCCGGAGTACCCGCGACTGCTGCGCTTCATGTCCGATGGTGCCCTGTTGTCGCTCTCCGGCGACCACCGCGTTTCGGTCGTGTCCCGCAACATGCCCGGGCTGCGCGTCGAGGTCGGCCGCGTGCTGCCCGACCAGCTGCAGCACCTGGTGACGCTGGGCAGCGGACCCTACGCCAAGCCCGATCTCTACGGCATCGGTGAGGAGAACATCACCGAGCGCTTCGTGAAGAAGATCCCGATCGAAGACGAAGGCCCCGGCAAGGCGCACTACGAGGGCTTCGACGTCGGCCAGTACCTGGCCGCCGGCAAGCGCGGCGTGTTCCTGCTGAAGCTGCAGGGTTACGACGCCGCGCGGGAGAAGGAGCAGCGCGAGAAGGCCATGGACCAGGCACGCGAAGCGGCCGGGCGCGAGGCGGGCGGCGATCCGGAGGCAGCGGCGGCCCAGGCGGCGGCACGCTACGACCGTGACGGTGGCTACCGGAACTACGAATGGCCGAGTGACCAGCGCCTCGTGGTGATCACCGACCTCGGCGTGATCGCCAAGCGCGCCGCGGACGGCAGTCGCGACATCTACGTCCAGTCGATCCGCAGCGGACAGCCCGCGTCGGGCGCATCGGTGTCGATCATCGCGAAGAATGGCAACACGCTGCTCACCCAGGCGGTGGGTGCCGATGGCCACGCGCATTTCGCCGGCCTCGAGGGCTTCACCCAGGAGAAGGAGCCGGCCATGGTGGTCGTGCGCCTGGGCGAGGACCTGTCGTTCCTGCCGATCAGCGCGCGCGATCGCCAGCTGGATTTCTCGCGCTTCGACATCGGCGGCGACATGAGCCCGATGAGCGCGGGGCAGCTTTCGGGCTACCTGTTCTCCGACCGCGGCATCTATCGCCCCGGCGATCAGTTCCACATCGGCCTGATCGTGCGTGCGAGCACCTGGACCCGCAGCGTCGCCGGCATCCCGCTGGTCGCGCAGATCGTGGACCCGCGCGGCACGACTGTGCGCCAGCAGCCGGTCACGATGGACCAGGCCGGCTTTGCCGAGCTCGACTACACCACGGCGGAAACCTCGCCCACCGGCAACTGGACCGTGAACCTGTACATCGCGAAGGACGGCAAGCCGTACTCGCAGATCGGTGACACGACCGTGCAGGTGAAGGAGTTCCAGCCCGACCGGCTGAAGGTCGCGGCGAAGCTGTCGGCCGCGACGCCCGAGGGCTGGGTGAAACCGGCCCAGCTGAAGGCGCTGGTCGACGTGCAGAACCTGTTCGGCACGCCCGCGGCCGATCGCCGCGTCGAAGGTTCGCTGACGCTGCGCCCCGCGTTCCCGTCGTTCCCCAGCTTCAAGGACTACCACTTCTACGACATCCGCCGTGCCAAGGACGGGTTCGAGGAAAAGCTGGCCGACCAGAAAACCGATGACAAGGGCCATGCGGAATTCCCGCTCGACCTGTCGCGCTACGCGGATGCCACCTACCAGCTCTACTTCCTGGCCAAGGCCTATGAGGCCGAAGGTGGGCGCAGCGTCGCCGCCGCTACCCAGGGCATGGTGTCGTCGAACGACTGGCTCGTGGGTTATCGCGCGCCGGACAACCTGGACTACGTTGCGCGCGATGCCGAGCGCAAGGTGAACCTGGTTGCGATCAATCCCGAAGCGAAGCGGATGGAACTGACCGGGCTGAAGCAGGCCATCGTCGAGACTCGCTATGTCTCCGTGCTCACGAAGCAGGATTCGGGCGTCTACAAGTACGAATCCAAGGCCCGCGAGACGACGCTTTCGGAAACCGCGCTGACCATCCCGGCCACGGGCCTGGATGTCGCGCTGCCGACGAACAAGCCCGGCAACTTCGCCCTCGTGGTGAGGAACGCCGAAGGCAAGGAAGTGAACCGCGTGGCGTGGTCGGTGGCGGGCGAGGGCAATGTGTCGCGCTCCCTCGAGCGCAACGCCGAGCTGCAGCTCGCCCTGTCGAAGAAGGACTACGCGCCGGGCGAAGCGGTCGACATCGCCATCCGCGCTCCGTATGCCGGCAGCGGCCTCATCACGATCGAGCGTGACAAGGTGTATGCGCACGCGTGGTTCCACGCGGATACGACGAGCTCGGTGCAGCACATCACGGTGCCCGAGGGCTTCGAAGGCAACGGCTACATCAACGTCCAGTACGTCCGCGATCCGTCGTCCGACGAGATCTTCATGAGCCCGCTGTCGTTCGGCGTGGTGCCGTTCTCGGTGAACATGGATGCGCGCAAGCAGGGCCTGCGCGTGGAGACGCCCGACCTGGTGAAGCCAGGCGACACGCTCACCTTCCATGTGACCTCGGCGACGCCGACGCGGGCCGTCGTGTTCGCCGTGGACGAAGGCATCCTGCAGGTCGCCCGTTACAAGCTGGGCGATCCGCTGCAGTACTTCTTCCGCAAGCGCATGCTCGAAGTCAGCACGACGCAGATCCTCGACCTGATCATTCCCGACTTCACCAAGCTCACCACCCTGGCCGCGCCGGGCGGTGACGCGGAGGGTGCGATCGGCCGCCAGCTCAACCCGTTCCGCCGCAAGCAGGACAAGCCCGTGGCGTTCTGGTCGGGCATCGTGGACGTGGATGGCTCGCGCGACCTCAGCTGGAAGGTGCCGGATTACTTCAATGGCAAGCTCCGGGTCATGGCGGTCGCCGTATCGCCCGAGCGCATCGGCACGTTCGAGGGCGCGACGACGGTGCGGGGTGACTTCGTGCTTTCACCCAACGTGCCGACCACGCTGGCGCCGGGCGATGAAGCCGAAGTGAGCGTGGGCGTCGCCAACAACCTCACCGGGCTGGGCGGGAAGACCGTGCCGGTCGCCGTCACGCTGAAGGTCGGCCCGCAGCTGCAGGTCGTCGGCGATGCGACGCAGACCCTGTCGCTCGGCGAGATGCGCGAGGGCGCGGCGATCTTCCGCGTGCGTGCCACTGACAAGCTGGGCTCGGGCCACCTCGGGTTCACGGCCAGTGCCAACGGCAAGTCGGCACGCCAGGGCGTGGACCTGTCGGTGCGGCCCGCATCTGCCATGCGAACCGAGCTCGCGTTCGGCCATGTCGATGCACACACCCGTGCCGACGTAGCGGACCTGCGCGACATGTTCGATGCCTACGCCCGGCGTGATGCGGCGTTCTCCACCGTGCCGGTCGTGCTGGCGCGTGGCCTCGCCGCCTATCTCGTCGACTTCCCGCACTACTGCACGGAGCAGGTGATCAGTGCCGCGATGCCCGCGCTGATCCTGGGCAAGCGCCCTGAGTTCGGTGACGTGAAGCCCGCGCGGATGGACGATGACGCGGCACCGCCCGCCGATCCGGTGGCCGCATTGTTCGATACGTTGCGCGCGCGCCAGAACGGGCAGGGTGGTTTTGGCCTGTGGACGGCGACGCCGGACACGCATGCGTTCGCCACCGACTACGCGGTGCATTACCTCATCGAAGCCAGCGACCGTGGCGTCGCCGTGCCGCGCGACATGCTGGATGCGGCGAACAAGGCGTTGCGCCAGATCGCCGCGGACGACAGCGGCGACAGCCTGGCCGAGATGCGCCAGCGCGCCTATGCGATCTACCTGCTGACCCGCCAGGGCGTGGTGACGACCAACGATCTCGCTTCCGTCCAGCGCCGCCTGCAGGAGGCGTACGCGACGACATGGAAGGATGACGCGGCGGCGGCATGGCTCGCGGCTTCGTACCGCCTGCTGCACCAGGATCGCGTTGCCGCCGACCTGATCGCCGGACCGCGCAAGCTGCTGCTGCGCAAGACGGATGAGGTCTACGCCTACGGGGACTACTACGATCCGGCCATCCGTGATGCCACGGTGCTTTACCTGCTGGCGAAGCACTTCCCCGACCAGGCGAAGGACCTGCCGGCCTCGATCGTCGATACGCTCGTGCGCCCGCTGGGCAAGGGCCACTACAACACCCTGTCGTCCGGCATGATCATCCTGGCGCTGGATGCATGGGCGAAGGAGGGCGGTGCCGTGGTCGACAAGCTGTCGATCGGTGCGGTGGCGAAGGATGGAACGGTGACCCCGGTCGGCGCACCGAAGGGTGTGGTGCTGGACGCACGCTACCCCGGTACGGCGCACCGCCTGCGTTTCGTCAACGATGCCGACAGCACGGCGTGGTACGCGGTGAGCCAGGCCGGCTTCGACCGCGCGCCCTCCACGCAGGTCCGCAAGGATGGCCTGGAGATCACGCGCAGCTACACCGACACGAAGGGCAAGGAGATCAGCAAGCTTGCCGTGGGTGACGAGGTGGACGTGCACGTGCGCATCCGCGCCACGCGCGACGATGGCGTGGACAACATCGCGATCACCGATCTCCTCCCCGGCGGCTTCGAGCCCGTGCTCGATACCCAGCCGCCGGCCACCCCGGATGAGCAGGCGGCGCCGTCGTCCGACGAGGCGACCTCGGAAGCCGACAACGGCGAGGGTGAGGGTGAGGGCGATGCAGCGGAGGACAGTGACGCCCCGGCGTGGCATTCACCGATCGGCAATCCGGAATCGACCTGGCGGCCGGAGTACGCCGACGTGCGCGAGGATCGCGTCGTGGTGTACGGCTTCGCGTCGAAGGATGTGCAGGAGTTCATCTACCGCATCAAGGCGACCAACGCGGGCACGTTCGTGATCCCCCCGGCCCAGGTGGAATCGCTGTACGACCGCGGCACGCAGGCGACGGCACCGGGTGGCGGCAAGCTGACGGTGTCCTCGAAGCCGTGACGTGAAGCGGTGGTTGCCTCGTCTCCGCTGGCCGCGCTGGCACAACGTCCTGGTGGCGTTGTTGCTCGGCGCGGCCGTGATCGCCGGCTGCCGGTGGTGGCCGCATGATCCGCTGCGGGCGTGGTTGCCTTCCTCGACCGCGGTGTATGACGACCGCGGCCAGCTGCTGCGCCTGACCCTGGCGAGCGACGATCGGTATCGTTTGTGGGTGCCGCTCGAAGATATCTCGCCGGCACTCGTCGACGGCGTGTTGCTGCATGAGGACCGCTGGTTCCGCTGGCATCCCGGCGTGTCGGCGTGGGGCCTGTTGCGCGGCGCATGGGTGACCTACGTCCGGCATGGCAATCCCCAGGGCGGCTCCACCGTGACGATGCAGCTGGCCCGGTTGCTCTGGCACCTGGATACGCGCAGCCCGGGCGGCAAGCTCGTGCAGGCCTTGCGTGCCGTGCAGCTCGAACTCCAGTACTCGAAGCACGACATCCTCGAGGCGTACCTCAATGCCGCTCCTTATGGGCGGAACGTGGAGGGCGTGGGCGCGGCGAGCCTTGCCTATTTCAGCAAGCCGCCCGCACGGCTGACCCTGCCGGAAGCACTGACCCTCGCGGTGATCCCGCAGGAGCCGGCCCGTGGCCTGCCCGGCAGCGTCAATGGCACCGGCGTGATCGACAAGGCCCTGCGCGCATCGCGCGACCGCCTGTTCGCGCGCTGGGTCGCGAAGCATCCCGCCGATGCTTCGGCGCGTCCGCTGTTCGACCTGCCGTTGCGCTTAAGGCCGCTGTCGCGCCTGCCCTTCGAAGCGCCGCACTTCGTGGAACAGGTGCTGGCGGAGCGCCGCCTCACCGGTGGCGACGACATGCGCGTGACCACTACCCTCGACCTGGGCCTCCAGCACAGCCTCGAGCGGCAGGTGCGCCAGTACGTGGAACACACCGGCGCACGCGGGATCCGCAACGCCGCCGCGTTGCTGGTGGATACGCGGGACATGGGGATCAAGGCCATGGTCGGCTCGGCGGATTATTTCGATCCGGCGATCTTCGGCCAGGTGAACGGTACGCAGGCCAAGCGTTCGCCCGGCTCGACGCTCAAGCCCTTCATCTACGCGCTTGGCTTCGACCAGGGCATCCTGCATCCGGAAACCGTGCTGCGCGACGTCCCGTCCGCCTTTGGCCCGTATACACCGGAGAACTTCGATGGCCGCTTCCTCGGCCCGGTGACCGCGACTCAGGCGCTGGTACGCAGCCGGAACATTCCTGCCGTGCAGGTCGCGGCCCGCCTCGGCAATCCGAACCTCTACCAGTTCCTGCGCGATGCGGGCATCTCGCGCATGCAGACGGAAAAGCACTACGGTCTAGCGCTGGTCCTCGGCGGCGGCGAGGTCACGATGCAGGAGCTCGCCAGCCTGTACGCGATGCTGGCCAACCGCGGCGAACTCCGCCCGCTGCGCACGGAAGCGACGCAACCGGCGACGAAGGGCACGCGCCTGCTCAGCGAAGAAGCCAGCTTCATGGTGATGGACATGCTGCGGCAGAACCCGCGGCCGGATGACGCCGTGGCGGCGCAGTCCTCGCGCCTGCCCGTCTACTGGAAGACCGGTACCTCGTGGGGCTTCCGCGATGCGTGGACCGCCGGCGCGTTCGGTCCCTATGTGCTCGTGGTGTGGATCGGCAATTTCGACAGCACGGGCAACCCGGCCTTCGTCGGCGTGGATGCCGCCGCACCGCTGTTCTTTCGCATCGCCGACGCCCTGCGTGCCGAGCGCCCGGGCCTGGCCGAACCGGTACGGCGCAATCCGCCGAACCTGCGCCGCGTCGCGATCTGCCTGGCGAGCGGCGACCTGCCGAATACCTGGTGTCCGCAGGTGGGGAGCACGTGGTTCATCCCGGGCAAATCGCCGATCAAGGTCAGCACCGTGCACCGCCCGCTGGTCGTCGATAACGAGACCGGCAAGCCCGCGTGTCCACCGTTCGATCCGGGCACGACGCACACCGAGGTGTACGAATACTGGCCCTCCGACCTGGCGCGGGTCTTCGCGCAGGCGGGCATGCCGCGGCGCACGCCACCGCCATTGCCGGATTGCCAGGGTGGCGGACAGCCGCCCGGCGATCCGCCGAAGATCACCTCGCCGTTGAAGGGCAGTACCTACCAGGTGCGCGCTTCCCGATTCGGTGCGGACAAGGTCGCCTTTACGGCGACGACCGACGCGGGCGTGCGGACGCTCTACTGGTTCGTCGACAACGCCTATGTCGGCAGCGTGCCGGCCGGCCAGGTCCTGATGTGGACGCCCGAGCGCACCGGCCGGTTCCTGGTGCGCGTGGTGGATGATCGCGGCGCATCCGACGGGCGCGAGCTGGGGATCGGCGCGGTCCAGTAGGTCCGCGTGAAATCAATTTCACAAACCTGTGGGTAAATTCGGCACCCCCCGTTAAGAACGGACCTTCCCGGGACGATAAGTAGCGCCTGAGGGTCATTCCACCGGGAGGGGCAGGCCATGGCATCCAGTTTCATCGCAGGACTTCGCGCCGTCATGGGCGTGGGGCGGTCGGGCGTGCGCTGCAAGATGGATGCGCTGAACCGGACCCAGGCCGTCATCGAGTTCGCGCTGGATGGAACGATCCTGGCCGCCAACCAGAACTTCCTCGATGCCATGGGCTACAAGCTCAGCGACATCGTTGGCCGGCACCACCGCCTGTTCGTCGATCCGGCGGAAGCGGAAGCGCCCGGGTATGCCGAGTTCTGGAAGCGCCTCGGTTCCGGGCAGCCCGACGTCGGCATGTACCGCCGCCTCGGCGCCGGTGGCCGCGAGGTGTGGATCCAGGCGAGTTACAACCCCGTGCTGGACCGTGCCGGCCGGGTGATGCGCGTCGTGAAGTTCGCGACCGACGTGACCGAGCAACGCCTGCGCACGGCGGACATGGAGGGGCGCCTGGCCGCCATCGACAAGGCACAGGCGGTGATCAGCTTCACCCTCGACGGGCATATCCTCGACGCGAACGACAACTTCCTCGCCACCATGGGTTACATGCGCGACGAGGTGATCGGCCAGCACCACCGCATGTTCGTCGACCGCATCGAGCGCGAAGGCGCCGACTACCAGGCCTTCTGGGAAAAGCTCGGCCGCGGTGAATACGATTCCGGGCTCTACCACCGCGTGGACCGGCGCGGCCGCGAGGTGTGGATCCAGGGTAGCTACAACCCGATCCTCGACATGGCGGGCCGCCCGTTCAAGGTGGTGAAGTACGCGACCGACGTGACCGCGCAGACGCGCGCCACCCGCACCCTGCACGCCTCGCTGACCGAGCTGGCCGATACGGTGCCAGCCATTGCCGAGCAGGCGCGGGCGACCAACGCCCTCGCGAACGAAGCCAGCCGTTCCGCCGCCGATGGCGGTGCGATGGTGGATGCGGTGATCGCGACGATGGGCGCGATCCAGGATGGCGCACGCGATATCGCTGAGATCGTGGGCCTGATCGATTCCATCGCTTTCCAGACCAATATCCTCGCGCTCAACGCGTCGATCGAGGCCGCGCGTTCCGGCGCGCATGGCAAGGGCTTCGCGGTCGTTGCGCAGGAAGTGCGCATGCTCTCCCAGCGCAGCGCCGATTCCGCCCGCGATATCCGCGCGCTGATCGAGAACACCATGGAGCGCGTGCGCGAGGGCAGCGAACGCAGCGGCGAGGCCGGCGAGGCGATGCGCAACATCCTCGGCTCCGTGAGCACGCTGCTCGATCGCGTCTCCGACGTGGCCCAGGCCACCAACACCCAGGCCGGCGGCATCGATACCGTGCGCCGCGCGGTCGCCGAGCTGGCCTGACAACAGCCGGCCGCTAACGCGCTATGGTGGGCTCCCCTTCCGGGAGCCTCCGCCATGCCCAGCACGATCATCCCCTGCCTGCGCTACCGCGACGCCCACGCCGCCATCCGCTTCCTCTGCGATGCCTTCGGGTTCAGCGAGCACGCGGTGTACACCGACGAGACCAACCCAACCCTCGTGGTCCATGCCCAGCTGACCTTCGGCGACGGCATGGTGATGCTCGGCTCGGTGATCCCCGAAACGCCTTTCGCCGACCATATCGTCCAACCGGACCAGATCGGTGGCCGGGAAACGCAGTGCCCGTGTGTCACCGTGGCCGACCTGAAGGCGCACTACGAGCACGCGAAGGCGCACGGCGCGACCATCATCGACGACTACGAAGAGAAGGACTACGGTGGCGCCGGCTATTCCGCCAGGGACCTTGAAGGACGCCTCTGGTACTTCGGCAGCTACGACCCGTGGGCGCCGCCCGCCGGTTAAGCCCAGCGCCGGCCGTGCTCGGCCATGTACAGGCGGATTTCGTCCTCGGCGATATCCGCCAGGGCACGCAGGCCTTCCTTCTGCGTGTCATTGAGCTGGCGTGGCGCGCTATCGATCACGCACAGCGTGCCCAGCGCGTGGCCATCGGGGCTGCGCAACGGGCAGCCCGCGTAGAACACGATGTGCTCATGGCCCGTGACCAGCGGGTTATCGCGGAAGCGCGCATCCTGGCGTGCGTCCTCGACCATCATCAGGTCATCGCCCATGATGGCGTGGTTGCACAACGCCCACTCGCGCGGGGTCTCTTCCAGGGCAGTGCCCTTGCGCGACTTGAACCACTGGCGGCGCGCCGTCAGCAGCGTGACCGTGGAGACCGGGACGCCGGCAATGAGGCTGGCCAGCCAGGTGATGCGATCGAAGGCGGGCTCCGGCGGCGTATCGAGCAGGCCGGAACGGCCCACTGCGCGCAGCCGGCCGGCTTCGTTCTCCGGGACCGGGTAGGCAGGCGATCGCTCAGGGCGCAGCTCGGGCGACATCGCCTGCAGCGGATCCGCCGCCAGCGCCGTCCGTTCCTCGAGCAACGCGATGACCGCACTCCTCCGCATCCGCCGGTGGCCGCCAGGGGTTTTCCATGAGGCCAGCGCGCCGCTCTCGATCCACTTCTGGGCCGTGCTCACGGAAATGCCGAGCAGCCGCGCGGCGTCGCGCGTCGTCAGGGTGGGATCATCGGTTGGGGAAGGAGCGTGCTGGTAACTCAAGGCGGTGTACGGAGGTGGAGGAAAGGAAACGCAAGGAATAAACAGATCGACGCTACCACATAGGGCGACGCAAAGCGCTTGGCGAACGCTGCGTTTTTAGGTGGCGGTATGGCACGGCCATTGCTCGTTGCGCCGCTCGGGGATGATCAGGCGGGCACCCTGCCTCCGGCGAGGACCGATTTGCCGGATATGCACAATCCGCATACCTGTCACGGACATCACGTCGTTCCGACATGCAGGTGACAGGGTGAATACACGGCGCGGCATCCAATCACCTGATCTTCTCCTTATGTCGCAGGTTCCCTCATGGATGTCGCCGTCGAACAACAACTCAAAGCCGCCCATCCCAAGGCAGCCATCGTCACCACCTGTATCCTCGCCGCCCTGGCCGGCCTCATGTTCGGCCTGGATATCGGCGTGATCTCCGGGGCACAGCAGTTCATCCAGAAGGATTTCGGTGCCACCGACCGCACCATCGAATGGGTGGTGAGCAGCATGACCCTCGGCGCCGCCGCCGGCGCGCTCGGTGCGGGCTGGATGTCGGCGACCCTCGGCCGCAAGCGCTCGCTGATGCTGGGCGCGGTGCTGTTCATCGCGGGCTCCCTGTTCTGCGCCATGGCGTGGAATCCCGCCAGCCTGGTGGCGGCCCGCGTCGTACTGGGCCTGGCCATCGGCGTCGCTACGTTCACCGCACCGCTGTATCTCGCGGAAGTCGCTCCCGAGCGGATCCGTGGCGCGATGATCTCCACCTACCAGCTGATGATCACCACCGGGATCCTGCTGGCGTTCCTTTCCGATACGGCGTTCAGCAGCACGGGCAACTGGCGCTGGATGCTTGGGATCATCGCCATCCCGGGTGCCTTGTTCATGGTCGGCCTGTTCTTCCTGCCGGATAGCCCGCGCTGGCTGCTACTGCGTGGCCGCAAGCAGGATGCGCAGGTGGTGCTCGCGAAGCTGCGCGGTGACGAGCGCATCGTCGAGAAAGAAATTGCGGACATCGAAGAGCAGCTGAAGACCAAGCAGCACGGCTGGAGCATGTTCCGCGAGAACCCCAATTTCCGCCGCTCCGTGGGTCTCGGCATGCTGCTCCAGGCCATGCAGCAGTTCACGGGCATGAACGTGGTGATGTACTACGCACCGCGCATCTTCAAGGAGATGGGCTACGACACGCAGGCGCAGATGTGGTTCACGGCCGCGGTGGGCCTGACCAACGTGCTCGCCACGCTGATCGCCTTCGGCCTGGTCGATCGCCTCGGCCGCAAGCCGATCCTGTATGTCGGCTTCGCGATGATGGCGGTGGGCCTCGGTGTGGTCGGCACCATGATGGGGCTGGGTATCCATGGTCGCGGCGAGCAGCTGTTCACCGTCGGCATGCTGCTGTTCTTCATCGTCGGCTTCGCCATGTCGGCCGGCCCGCTGATCTGGACGTTGTGCTCGGAGGTGCAGCCGCTCAAAGGCCGCGACTTCGGCATCGCCGCCTCTACATTTACGAACTGGGGCACCAACTTCATCGTCGGCGTTTCGTTCCTCAGCCTGATGGCGGGCATCGGCAACGCGCAGACGTTCTGGCTCTATGCCGCACTCAATGCCGTCTTCATCGTGCTGACCTTCCTGCTGGTGCCGGAGACGAAGGGCGTGACGCTGGAGCAGATCGAACGCAACCTGATGAGCGGCAAGTCGCTGCGGAACATCGGCCGCTAAGCCAGGCCCAGGCGCGCGGCCGACCGCCGCAGGTTGGCCCGGTCCATGCCCAGTTCGCGCGCGGCGGCGGCCCAGTTGCCACCGCCGCGCGCCAGGGCTTCCTCGATGCGCTGGCGCTCGTAGAGGTCCAGCGCGGCGCGCAAGGGCAGCGCATCGGCTTCCCGCTTCGGCGCGGCCGCTGCATGTGCCACGGCCGTCGTGGGTGCCGCGAGATCCAGGTCGTCGCCTTCGATCACCAGCACCGCACCCTTGCCGGTACGCGCCAGGCCTTTCAGGCAGGCGCGCCCCAGCGTGTGTTCAAGCTCGCGCACATTGCCGGGCCACGACCAGCCGAGCAGCAGCGCCTGTGCCTCGTTCGAAAGGCGGATACCAGCCAGTCCGAGCCGTGCGCGGTTCTCGTCCAGGAAGCCGCCCGCCAATAGCAGCACGTCATTGCCACGCTCGCGCAAGGCAGGCACGGCGAGCGGATACACACTGAGCCGGTGGTAGAAATCCGCACGGCAACGGCCAGCGCGCACTTCGTCAGCGAGATCGCGGTTGCTCGCGGCGATGATCCGGACATCCACGCGGTGCTCGCGGTCCGAGCCCACCCGCTGCAACTGCCCGCTCTGCATGACGCGGAGCAGGGCCGCCTGCGCGCCGAGCGAGAGGTCCGCGACCTCGTCGAGGAACAGGGTGCCGTGATCCGCGAGTTCGAACTTGCCGCGCCGGTCGGCAGTGGCGCCGGAGAAGGCGCCGCGCACATGGCCGAACAGCTCGCTCTCGAGCAGTTGCTCCGGCAGCGCGGCGCAGTTCACCGCGATGAGCGGACGATCGGCGCGTGCCGACGCCGCGTGGATCGCCTGCGCCACGAGTTCCTTGCCCGTGCCCGTCTCGCCGCGGATCAGCACGGTGAGATCGCTGTGCGCCACCGTGGCGATGTCGTCGGTGAGCCGCTGGAACGCAGGGCTCAGGCCCGTGAGCCGGCGTACCGGCGCCTGGTTCGCAGCGAGCCGGAATCCCTCCGCACGTGAGTGCTCTCGCTCGGCGGCGCGCTCCAGCCCGCGCATGCGGTCCGCAGCGGCGACGGTGGCGCCGGCCAGGCTGGCGAAGGCGCGCACGGCCTCCAGGTCCGCGTCGCCGAAGCGGCCGGCTTCCAGCGCATCCAGCGTGACCAGGCCCCACGGCTTGCCATCCACGCTCAGGGGACAACCCATGCAGTCGTGGACATCGAGATGCGGCTCGCCGGTGACCAGGCCGTCATAGGGATCGGGCAGCGGGCTATCCGAGGGGAA
This sequence comes from Luteibacter sp. NPDC104163, assembly GCF_055584245.1. NCBI lineage: Bacteria > Pseudomonadati > Pseudomonadota > Gammaproteobacteria > Lysobacterales > Rhodanobacteraceae > Luteibacter > Luteibacter sp. NPDC104163. The sequence goes on along the minus strand of NZ_JBVJMK010000009.1, from coordinate 163,780 downwards.
CAGCGTGGGCTCGTCCCGGGCCAGCAAGGCGCCGAAGCGCGGATGGTCCTCGACGGGAAAGCGCCGGCCGAGCGTATCGAGGCTAAGCCCGTCGACCGCCAGCGGTACCAGCTCGCCCCCTTCGAGGCGCAGCAACGCGCTGGCGTCGCAGGGCACCAGGCGGCGCAGCGCCTCCAGCAGGCGGCGGAAGCGTTCGGCTTCCGGCAGGTCGCGCGAGAGGTCGTCGACCAGCGGCAGGAGCGCGGTGAGGACGGGATCGGCGGTGGTCATTCTGACTCCATCGCGGGTCGGATCGACCCGGGCGTGATGAGGTCATTATGACCCTGCGTGGCACTAACGTATTGATCAAAAAGGTCGCAGGCCGCTGGCACGGGACGTGGATAAGGAGGTGCATCCCCAACGACTGCACGAAAAGGTCCCACCATGCTCTCCAGCGAACACAAGGCCATCATCCGCGCGACCGTGCCCCTCCTCGAAGCCGGCGGCGAGGCGCTCACCACGCACTTCTACGGGATCCTGATCGGCGAGAACCCCGAGGTGCGCCCGTACTTCAACCAGGCCAACCAGCTCACCGGCGACCAACCGCGCGCGCTCGCGAACGGCGTGCTCATGTATGCGAAGCACATCGACCAGCTCGAGGCGCTCGGCGACATGGTCAACATGATCGTCAACAAGCATGTCTCGTTGCGCATCCGCCGCGAGCATTACCCGATCGTCGGGCGTTGCCTGCTCCGCGCCATCCGCGAAGTGCTGGGCGCCGAGGTCGCGACCGATGCCGTGATCGAGGCCTGGGCCGCGGCCTACGGCCAGCTCGCGGACATCCTGGCGGGTGCGGAAGCGTCGATCTACGACGCACAGGCCGAGGCGCCGGGTGGCTGGCGCGACGGCCGCGCGTTCCGGCTCATCGAAAAGACCCCGGAGAGCGACGAGATCACCTCGTTCCGCTTCGCGCCGGTCGACGGCGGCGCCGTCTATGCGCACACGCCCGGCCAGTACATCGGCCTGCGCGTGCTGGTGGATGGCGAGGACGTGCGTCGCAACTACTCACTTTCCGCAGCGCCGGACGGCAAGACGTACCGCATCAGCGTGAAGCGTCACCCGGGTGGCACCGTTTCGAACTTCCTGCATGACCGCCTGCACGCGGGCGACACCCTCGAGCTCTTCCCGCCCGCCGGGCACTTCACCCTGGAAGAGAGCGAGCGCGAGATCGTGCTGATCAGCGGCGGCGTGGGCATTACCCCGACGCTGGCGATGCTGGAGCAGGCGCTTGCGACCCAGCGCCCGATCCATTTCATCCACGCCGCGCGCCATGGTGGCGTGCACGCGTTTCGTGACGCGATCGATGCCCTGGCCGCCGAGCACCCCCATCTAAAGCGCTACTACTGCTACGAGGCCCCGCGCGAGGGCGACCCGGAGCCGCACGCTACAGGGTTCCTCGACCGCGACCTGCTGGCCGCGTGGCTCCCGGGTGCCGACGCCATGGACGCGTACTTCCTCGGGCCCAAGCCGTTCATGAAGAGCGTACGCAACGCCCTGCGCGACCTGGGCGTGCCCGATGCCCGCGCGAAATACGAGTTCTTCGGGCCGGCGGCCTCGCTCGACTGACCGTGGCGCCTTGCCGGTGGTTGCCTCCGCACCACCGGCAAGGCGATGATCGGCCCTCACGTTACGGTGGGGGACCGGGCATGTCGCATGGGCAGGAGCAGCAACTCGAACGGCTGACGTTCTTTTCGGACGCAGTATTCGCCATCGCGATCACGCTGCTCGTCATCGAGATCCACGTGCCGGATCCGGAAGGTCGCGGTGACGCGGCATGGATGGAGGCACTCGGGCACCTCGTGCCGCATTTCCTGGGCTTCGTCCTCAGCTTCGTCGTGGTGGGTGCCCTGTGGGCGGCCCATCACCGCGTCTTCGGCATGCTCGAGCGTTTCGACCCGGCCATCGTATGGCGCAACCTCGCACTGCTGATGTCGGTTGCCTTCATGCCGTTCTCATCGGCGCTCATGAGTACGCACCCGACGGAACGCATTCCCGAGATGTTCTATTCGCTCAACCTGTTCATCGCAGGCCTGCTGCAATGGCGCCTGTTCCGGACGGCGCTGCGCGCGCCCTATGTGCGCGCTGACGTCGCCGATGCCGATATCGCCGCGATGCGCCGGCGGACGATGGCGTTGCCGCTGATGTCGACGCTTTCCTTTGCGCTTGCGTTCTGGATCCCGGGGCCAAGCAACCTGCCGCTCGTCCTGATGCCGATCGTCGTGGCGTGGTTCGCGCGCGGTGGTTTCCGTCGGCGTGCAACATCGACCGCTTCGACCGGTTGAGAATTTTCTGCGTCCGCGCAAGTTCCCGTCTTGCCGGTATCCCGCATAAAAAGTCAGATTTTTGAGGAAACTTCCATATCCCCGTGTAGGGGTAATCCGACAAACTTTCTTCAGCGCTCGCGTAGACGGGCCCGGCTGCGTGTCGCGCGGGGTGACCCGTGTCACCCCAGGCCGACGGCCCATGGTGGGCCGTTGACTACGGACTTCTAAAGAAAGGTTGATTGGATGAACCTCAAGGTAATTTCTTCCGCCCTGCTCATCGCAGGCCTGGCTTCCCCCGCGGCGTTCGCTGCAGACGGCACGATTACGTTCACCGGTTCGATCACGTCGGTGACGTGTGAGATCGACGGTAACGGCACCGGTGGCCCGGACTTCCTGGTCGACCTCGGCGGCGTCAATGCTGGACGTTTCGAGAAGATCGGACGTTCCGTCGAGGGTGGGCTTCCGCATCGTGGTCGGCGGCAACGCCGAATGCACCGATGGCACGAAGGTTTACGCCAACTTCGAGCCAGGCGCACTGGTCGATCCGGCGACCGGCCTGGTCAAGATCACGCCTGAAGCAGGTGCTGCGCAGGGCGTGATGATCCGTCTGTTCAACGAGGAAAACGAGCTCATCGACATCGGCACGAACCAGAAGTGGGTGAAGAAGACCGTGGTGGACAACAAGGCCACGATCATCCATTCGGCGGGCTATGAGCGCACCGGCACCGTGACCGCAGGTTCGGCCAACGGCAAGGTGACCTACACCATCCGTTACGAGGCGTAACCGCCTCCTTCGGCCGCCGGGACACCGGCGGCCGTCTTCCAGGATTTCTCATGAACCGAATGCTTCGCGCCCTGCGGGCGTGTACGGGCGTCTTTGCGCTCGCGTTGGCGGTGCCGGGCAGCGCGAGTGTCGTCATGAACGCAACGCGCTACGTGTATCGTTCCATATCGGCGTGGCGGACTGCAAGGATCCGAAGGGGATGATTGCCCGTTTCGTCTTCGGCCAGGGCAGTGATGGCTATGGCCCGCAGAAGGACCTGTTCTCGCTTAGTGGGCCCATCAACGTCGGCCTGGAGCTGGGCAACCGCGATAAGCAGAACATCAAGCCCGGCGAAGCGATCGAGTTACCTGCGCTGGCTACTGGCGAACGTTTTGACTTCTTCGCACGCATGCGCGAAGCCAACGGCACCGTACAGGCGGGCCGGTTCACGCGTCCGGTGAAGGTGGACGTCGAATTTCATTGATTGATGAGTTGATTCAGGGAGCTTGGATGAACGTACGCGCACGCTATGCCCTGCTTGCCGGTGGGGTCCTCAGCCTCGTGTGGTCACTGCCCGCGGCGGCCGGTTGCCATTTGCTTAACCACGCGAATTTCCAGATCAGCCAATCCGCGTTCCTCGAGGTCAGCCGCGAGATCCCGCCCGGTGAAGTCGTCCGCAAGGGGACGGTCGCGGGCGAAGGCGTCGAACTGCTGAGATGCGATGCAGGGACGCCGCGATTCCGGGGGATGTATGCCTCGGAGGGTGGCGAGGATTTCCGGGTCCTTAAGGTCGGTGGCACGAAGTCGGGCCTCGGCGTGCGTTTGCGTTTCATCGAGCAGGACGGTGCCGTGGAGCGCAACTTCCCGTTCGACATTCCGCACAACACCGGTGCGGACCAGGTCATTCGCGGCGATGGCGATGCGCTTTACTACGAGATCTTCCGCACCGCCGATGATGTCCAGTTCGGGATGGTGGATACCGGCCCCGTGGCGTACACGGATGTCGAGGACGGAAGCGGTGGTTTCGTCCGCTTTCGCTCCATGATGATCTACGAACTGACGCTGACACGGCCTGCTTGCTCGATTGCTGAGGATGACCTCAGGCAACGTGTCGAGCTGCCGCCTTACTCGACCGCCCACTTCGATCCGATCGACCGGGCGACCCCATGGACGGCGTTCCACCTGCGCGTGGCGCGCTGCAGCGACCCCGATGGGCTGTTTGCGAACATCACCTTCGGTGTTCCCGGCGATGCCATGCCCGGTCATCCGGCGTGGTTTTCGCTGCCCCAGGGCGGGCCCGAGCATGTGGCCCTCGAAATCGGCGATGCCGCACATGCCACCGTTCGCCCGGGCGAACCGTTGGCACTACCCGCACTGGGCACGGGCGAGCGTTACGACTTCGCCGTGCGCCTGAGGGAAGCCGGTGGCCCGGCCGGCGCCGGGACCTTCGAGCGCGGCGTGCGGGTGGACGTCGAATACCGCTGACGGCGCTATGATCAGGGGTCTTTCCCGCTTCATCGTGGTACGCCGCCATGCGCAACCCCCTCCAGGAACAGCTCCTCAAGGCCGGCCTTGTCAAAAAGGACAAGGCCGCCAAGATCGTCCGCGACCAGGCCAAGCAGCGCCAGGGCAAGGCGCCCGCCGCGCCTGCCGAAGAAAAGATCGACGCCCGCCAGCTCCAGGCCGAGCGGGCCGAGCGTGATCGTGCGCTGGCCGCCGAGCGCAATGCCGAGGCGAAGGCCAAGGAAATTCGTGCGCAGGTGCGGCAGATCGTCGAGGTCATGAAGGTAAAGCGCGACGGCGATGTGCCGTATCGCTTCAACGATGGCGAAAAGATCACCAGCATCCTCGTCAGTGACGCCCAGCGCGCCCAGCTCGCGGCGGGCACGCTGGCCATCGCCCGCCACGGCGAGGGCTTCGAACTGATCCCGCGCCTGGCGGCCGACAAGATCCATGCCCGCGCGCCGGACCTGATCGCGCTGGACCACGGCCGCAAGGAAGGCGACCCGCTGCCGCCGGACGATGACGACGACGATTTCTACAAGCAGTTCGTCGTTCCCGACGACCTGGTGTGGTGACGCGATGATCCTGGTCACCGGTAGCGCGGGTCACCTCGGCGAGGCGCTGGTCCGCCAGCTCCGGGCGGAGGGCCGCGACGTTCGCGGGATCGACATCAAGCCGTCGGCCCATACCGATCTCGTCGGGTCGATCGCCGACGAAGCGTTCGTAAGCGACGCCATGGCCGGCGTCACCGGCGTGATCCACAGCGCCACGCTGCACAAGCCGCACGTGGCCACGCATAGCAAGCGGCAGTTCGTCGATACGAACGTGGCCGGCACGGTCGCGCTACTCGAGGCGGCGGTGGCCCATGGGGTGAAGGCGTTCGTCTTCACCAGCACCACCAGCGCGTTCGGGGCCGCCCTGTCGCCGGCCCTGGGCCAGCCCGCCGCCTGGATCGACGAGGACGTCGCGCCAATCCCGAAGAACATCTACGGCGCGACCAAGATCGCCGCCGAAGGCATGTGCGAACTGGTGGCCCGCAAGGATGGCCTGCCGGTGCTGGTGCTGCGAACGTCGCGCTTCTTCCCGGAAGACGATGACAACGCCGGCGTTCGTGCCGAGTACAGCACGCAGAACATGCAGGCGAACGAACTGCTCTACCGCCGCGCCGACATCGAAGACATCGTCGGGGCCCACCTTCTGGCGCTGGAGCAGGCGCCCAGCCGGCAGTTCGGCCGCTACGTGATCTCAGCCCCACCGCCGTTCACCCGCGAGGACGCCGCGATGCTGCGCGCCGGCGCGCCATCGGTAGTGCGCCGGCTGTTCCCCGACGTGGACCGGCTGTACGCCGAACGAGACTGGAAGCTGCTGCCTTCCCTGGATCGGGTCTACGACAGCCGCCGGGCGGTCGATGAACTGGGCTGGCGGCCAAAACGCGATTTCGCCTTCGTGCTCGACTGCCTGCGCCGCGGCGAGGAATTCCGCAGCCCCATGGCCCTGGCCATCGGCGCCAAGGGCTACCACGACGAGGTGTTCGAACACGGACCGTACCCCGTGGCGCCCTAAGGGCGTCGCGTTAACGTCCACGCCGTTCGCCCACAAAAAAGGCCCCCGCAATGTGCGGGGGCCTTTTCATTCAGCAGGTTACGCCGCCGGCTTCGGCCGCGGCGCCTCCAGCGACTTATTGATGCGCAGGGCCAGCAGGGTGCAGAGCACGCCCGAGAGCAGGTAGGCGCTGACGGCCACGAGGCCGAAGCGCTGCGACAGGCCCAGGGCGACCAGTGGGGCGAACGCCGCGCCGATCAGCCAGGCGAAGTCCGTGGTCAGGGCCGCGCCGGTATAGCGGAAGCGCTTCTCGAAGTTGGCCGTGACGGTACCGGCCGCCTGACCGTACGAGAGGCCAAGCAGGGCGAAGCCCACCACCAGGAACGTATCCTGGGCGAAGCGGCCGCCATTGAGCAGGAACGGGGTCGCCACCGCGAACAGGCCGATCAGGATGGCCATGGTGCCCAGCGTATTGCGCCGGCCGACCTTGTCGGCGATGACGCCCGAGGCGACGGTGGCCAGCACCGCGACCAGCGCGCCAATGATCTGCACGGTCAATACGTTATTGATGCTCTGCGAATGGTTGATCGCGATCCAGCTGAGCGGGAACACGGTCACCAGGTGGAACAGGGCATAGCTGGCCAGGGCGGCGAAGGCGCCGATGAACAGGTTGTAGCCCTGGGCGTGGATCAGGTCGATCGTGCCGATCGGCTCGAGCACCCACTCCTCCATGGCCTGGGTGTACTCCTCGGTGACGACCAGGCGCAGGCGGGCAAACAGGGCAACCACGTTGATGGCGAAGGCCACGAAGAACGGGTAGCGCCAGCCCCAGTCCATGAAATCCTCATGGGAGAGCTGGGTATTGAGGAAGAGGAACAGCGAGCCGGCGATCAGGAAGCCGACCGGGGCGCCCAGCTGGCCGAGCATGGCGAACCAGCCGCGGCGGTTCTTCGGGGCGTTGAGCGCCAGCAGGGAGGGCAGGCCATCCCAGGAGCCGCCCAGCGCAATGCCCTGCAAGAACCGAAGCAGGCCGAGGATGAAGATGACGGTGTAGCCGTGGCTGTGGTTCGCCGGGAGGAAGGCAATGCAGACCGTCGACGTGCCCAGCAGGAACAGCGAGGCCGTCAGCTTGGTGCTCCTGCCGAAATTCCTCTGGATCGCCATGAAAAGCGTGGTACCGAAGGGGCGGGCGATGAAGGCGAACGAGAAGATCGTGAAGGCCAGCAGGATCCCGTCGACCTGGCTCAGGAAGGGAAAGAAGACCGTCGGGAAGACCAGCACCGAGGCGAGGCCATAGGTGAAAAAGTCAAAGTATTCAGAGGCCCGGCCGATCACCACGCCCACGGCGATCTCGTTGGGCGCCACGGCCGCGTGGCTTGCCTGGTGCTGGCGCCGGACATCGCGCTCGGCGACCTCAGCGGCGTTGTGAGGGGCGTGTGAAATGCTCGACATCGACAACTCCCTTCCTAGTGCTTTGGGTACAGCATACCCCCGGCGGGGGCACATGGCTTGGATCCCATGGGACAAAGTGTCCTATGGTCCTGACGTGAATTTCGGCGTATTTTTTCGGGTCCCCACGGTAGCTCCCACATGCGAATGTCCATGAAGATGTTGCGCGGATTGCTGATCCCCGCCCTGGCCCTGCTTTTGTCAGGCTGCGACGCCGTTCTTTTCTCCCCTTCCGGCGATATCGCCCGGCAGCAGCGGGACCTGATCTTCATCTCCGTGGTGCTGATGTTGATCATCATCGTCCCGGTCATCTTCCTCATCCTGCTGTTCGCATGGAAGTACCGCGCCGGTAGCAAGGCGGCCGAGAAGGATTACGACCCGGACTGGAACCACTCCACGGTGCTGGAGCTGGTGGTCTGGTCGGCCCCCCTGATGATCATCATCGCCCTGGGCGCGATCACCTGGACCAGCACCCACAAGCTGGACCCGTACCGTCCGCTCGATGAGATCGGCCAGGGCCGCCCGGTCGCCGCCGGCGTCAAGCCGCTGGTGGTCGAGGTCGTGGCGCTGGACTGGAAGTGGCTGTTCCTCTACCCGGAGCAGGGCATCGCCACGGTCAACGAGATGGCCGCCCCGGTCGACCGCCCGATCGAATTCCACATCACGGCCTCCAACGTGATGAATGCCTTCTTCGTCCCCAGCCTGGCCGGCATGATCTACGCCATGCCGGGCATGGAGACCAAGCTCAACGCCGTGATGAACAAGACCGGCGACTTCGAGGGTATCTCGGCGAACTACAGCGGCGCCGGCTTCTCGGACATGCGCTTCCGCTTCCACAGCCTGCCGCAGGGTGAGTTCGACGCATGGGTGGCCAAGGCCAAGGCCAGCGGCGGTTCGCTCGAGCGCGACGACTACCTGAAGCTGGAACAGCCCAGCGAGCGCGAGCCGGTCCATTACTACGGCACGGTGGCGGAAGGCCTGTACCAGCGCATCCTCAACCGTTGCGTCGAGGCCAACCGCATGTGCACCGGCGACATGATGGCGCTGGACAAGGCCGGCGGGCAGGGCATCGTAGGCACGTACAACGTGACCTCGCTGGATGCCGCCACCCGCACGCGCCTTGGCCTGAAAGACGACGACCGCCGCTACGTGGGCGCCCTGTGCGCTGCCCGCGGCGCCGGTGGTGAAGCCATGACGCCCGCCGGACGCCCGCTCTAAGCGGCCGCCCCCCAAGAATTACGCTTGCCGAGTCCGGTATGAAAACGCCTGATCTAGTCCAACTGATCTTCGGACGCCTCACCCTCGAGGCGATCCCCTACCACGAGCCCATCCTGCTCGCCACGTTCGCTGGCGTGCTGGTGGGTGGCATCGCCCTGCTGGCGGTGATCACCAAGTACAAGCTGTGGGGCTACCTCTGGAAAGAGTGGTTCACCAGCATCGATCACAAGAAGATCGGCATCATGTACATGGTGCTCGGCATCGTCATGCTGCTGCGTGGCTTCGCCGATGCGCTGATGATGCGTGCCCAGCAGGCCATCGCCTTCAACGGCAACCCCGGCTTCCTGCCGCCGCACCACTACGACCAGATCTTCACCGCCCACGGCGTGATCATGATCTTCTTCGTGGCGATGCCGCTGGTGACGGGCCTGATGAACTACGTGGTGCCGCTGCAGATCGGCGCGCGCGACGTGGCGTTCCCGTTCCTCAACAACTTCAGCTTCTGGATGACGGTATCCGGCGCGCTGCTGGTGATGGCCTCGCTGTTCGTGGGTGAGTTCGCCCGCACCGGCTGGCTGGCCTACCCGCCGCTCTCCGGCCTGGCGCAGAGCCCCGATGTCGGTGTCGACTACTACATATGGTCACTACAGGTGGCCGGTGTGGGAACCACCCTGTCGGGCATCAACCTGATCGCGACCATCGTGAAGATGCGCGCGCCGGGCATGACCATGATGAAGATGCCCGTCTTCACCTGGACCTCGCTCTGCACCAACGTGCTGATCGTCGCCGCCTTCCCGGTCCTGACGGCCGTGCTGGTGCTGCTGGCGCTCGACCGCTACGCAGGCACCAACTTCTTCACGAACGACTTTGGCGGCAACGCCATGATGTACGTGAACCTGATCTGGATCTGGGGCCACCCCGAGGTCTACATCCTGGTGCTGCCGGTGTTCGGCGTGTTCTCGGAAGTGGTCTCCACCTTCAGCCAGAAGCGCCTGTTCGGCTACGCCTCCATGGTGTACGCCACGGTCGTGATCACCGTGCTGTCGTACCTGGTGTGGCTGCACCACTTCTTCACCATGGGGTCCGGCGCGAGCGTCAACTCGTTCTTCGGCATCACCACGATGATCATCTCGATCCCGACGGGCGCGAAGATCTTCAACTGGCTGTTCACGATGTACCGTGGCCGCATCCAGTTCGACGTGCCGATGCTGTGGACCGTGGGCTTCATGGTCACCTTCGTCATCGGTGGCATGACCGGCGTGATGCTGGCGGTGCCCCCGGCCGACTTCCTGCTGCACAACAGCCTGTTCCTGATCGCGCATTTCCATAACGTGATCATCGGCGGCGTCATCTTCGGCCTGTTCGCCGGCATCAACTACTGGTTCCCGAAGGCCTTCGGCTTCCGCCTGGATCCGTTCTGGGGCAAGTGCTCGTTCTGGTTCTGGCTGGTCGGCTTCTATGTCGCCTTCATGCCGCTGTACGTGCTGGGCTTCATGGGCGTCACCCGCCGCATGAACCACTTCGAGGATCCGTCGCTGCAGATCTGGTTCCAGATCGCCGCGCTCGGCGCCGTGCTGATCGCCCTGGGCATCGGCTCGTTCCTCGTGCAGATCTTCGTCAGCATCAAGAACAAGGAAAAGCTGCGCGACGTCACCGGCGACCCGTGGCATGGCCGCACGCTGGAGTGGGCGACCTCTTCGCCGCCGCCGGAATACAACTTCGCGTTCACCCCGATCATCCACGAGGCGGATGCCTGGTGGGACATGAAGGAGCGCAACCACACCCGTCGCACGGAAGGCTACCTGCCGATCCACATGCCGAAGAACACGGCCGCCGGCTTCATCATCGCCGCGTTCGCCTTCGTGTTCGGCTTCGCGATGATCTGGCACATGTTCCTGATCGCCGGCCTGTCGTTCCTCGGCATCCTGGTGAGCGCGATCACGCACACGTTCAACTACAAGCGCGACTACTACATCCCCGCCGACGTGGTGGAGCGTACCGAGATCGCCCGTACGGAAGAGCTTGCCGCCCATGTCTGATATGCACGCTACCCCGTCCGCGGCCGTCGCGGAGACCCAGACCGAGTTCTGGATGACGAAGGACCACCATCCGGAGAACGGAACCCTGCTCGGGTTCTGGATCTACCTGATGAGTGACTGCCTCATCTTCGCCTGCCTGTTCGCCGTTTACGGCGTGCTGGGCCGCAGCTACGCCGGCGGCCCCTCGGGTGCGGACCTGTTCGAACTGCCGCTGGTGGCGCTCAACACCACCATGCTGCTGCTCTCTTCGATCACCTACGGCTTTGCCGTGCTGGAGATGCAGAAGAACCGCCGCGGCACGATGATGGCCTGGCTCATCATCACCGGCCTGTTCGGCCTGGCGTTCCTCGGCATCGAGCTGTACGAGTTCGCGCACCTGATCCATGAAGGCGCGGGCCCGCAGCGCAGCGCGTTCCTGTCGTCGTTCTTCACCCTGGTCGGCACCCACGGCCTGCACGTCACCTTCGGTATCGTGTGGCTGATCACGTTGCTGGTGCAGGTCGGCCGCTTCGGCCTGACCGCCGCGAACAAGCGCCGCATCATGTGCCTGTCCATGTTCTGGCACTTCCTCGACGTGGTCTGGATCGGTGTCTTCACCTTCGTTTACCTGATGGGAGTGCTGCCGTGAGCGCGCACGCTGAATCGCACGATCACCACGATCACGACCACCACGACGACGAAGTCGTCAGCCACAGCACCCTCGGCGGCTACCTGCTCGGGTTCTTCCTGGCGGTGGTGCTCACCGCCATCCCGTTCTGGCTGGTGATGGGCAAGGTCATCCCGGATACCCGCACCATCTCGGTGGTGCTCCTGGCCTTCGCCGCCATCCAGATCGTGGTGCACATGATCTACTTCCTGCACATGGATACGAAGTCGCAGGGTGGCTGGAACATGCTGGCGCTGATCTTCACGCTGGTACTTGTGGTCATCACCCTATCGGGTTCGATCTGGGTCATGTTCCATATGAACGCCAACATGATGCCGGGCATGTCGCACGACATGAGCCAGCAGGTGAAGAACCTGCCTTGAGCGCACCGGTCACCAAAAACCACGAGACGCCGCGCCCTCCGCGCGGCGTCTTCGTTCTGGGCCTGCTCGCGTTCTTCGGGGTGCTGCTGTTTGCCGCCTTCGTGGCACTCGGTACCTGGCAGGTGCACCGGCGTGCGTGGAAGCACGAGCTGATCGCGCGGGTCGACGCGCGCGTGCATGCGCCACCGGTGGATGCCCCGGGCCGTGGCCAGTGGCCGCAGGTGTCCGCGGAAGGCGATGAATACCGCAGCGTAAAGCTCGCCGGCACGTTCCTGCAGGACAAGAGCGTGCGCGTCCGCGCCAGCACGGAGCTTGGCCTGGGCTCGTGGCTGATGACGCCCTTGCGCCGCGATAACGGCGAGGTGGTGCTGGTGAACCGCGGGTTCGTGACCCCCGCGTGGTGCGGTGGCAAGGCCACGTGCCCCACCGGGCCGGTGGGCCATACCACCGTCACGGGCCTGCTCCGCATGAGCGAGCCCAAGGGCGCGTTCCTGCAGAAGAACGACCCGGCCGGTGGCCGCTGGTTCTCCCGTGATGTCCCGGCGATCCTGGCGTCGGCCGGGCTGGCGGACGCGGCGCCCTATTTCATCGACGCCGACGCCGCGTCGGCGCCGGGCCGCACGGATGGCAGCGATGCGCCGGTCGGGGGCCTGACGGTCATCGCGTTCCCGGACAACCACCTGCAGTACGCGTTGACCTGGTACGCCCTCGCGCTGCTGACCCTGGTCGGTGCGTGGGTGGTCTGGCGCGACCAGCGCAAGCGCCGCTAAGCGGGTACGTTTCAAATTTGGGTCCCCCGCACGTCTAGGGGTGATGCAGCCTCGTATCGCCCCCAGCCGCACGCTCCACGACTTGCCCCTCGGCTGGTCGCCACCCGCGACCCATCCGGGCGGCCTGCGCCTCATGCTGGAACATCTGCGCCGCCGCGCGGCGCAGCGCCACCGCTTTCCACCCACCGGTAACCGCGCCAGCCGCCTGTGGCGGACCCTGCGTGCGCTGCCGCGCCAGGCTGCCTGGTTGCGCCTGGTCGGGTCCTCGCGCGAGATGCGCGCCGCCGCGGAGCTGAATCCGGCGCTCTACGAGCGCTCGCAGCCGCATTACATCTCGCGTCGCTTCGACCTGGCTGACCGCGCCCGCCTGATCGAGGCCCACTATCGCTTCATCGCGCGGGCCTTCCCCGAACGCCTGCGCCTGCGCCTGCTCAAGGGGCAGGACGTACGGCTAGCGACGTTGCCGCTCGGTGGTGGCGAAGTGGCCTATGTGCACGCCCGCGCACCCGAGCACGCCCCATGCGGTGAGCTCGGCCTGTTCCTGTTGAACGGCGACAAGGAAGTGATCTCGTCGTGCGCCCTGACCTTTGCCGGGATCGAGGGCGTGCTGGTCGGGTCGATGCGTGGCTCGTGGGCCTACCTGGGTCGCGCGGCGATCGCGCGTTTCACCCGCGCCACGGGTGGCCTGCATCCGCGTGAACTCCTTCTTGCGCTGGTGCGTACGATCGCGGCCCACCACGGCTTCACGCGCATCCGCGGTGTGTCGGCGGCGAGCCATCCGCTGGACCGGCGTGAAGGGGTGACCCCGGCGGCGTACGACCGCTTCTGGCGTCGCCACGGCGGCGTCGCGGGCAACCACGGCTGCTATGACGTTCCGGTGCAGGGTTTGCCCACCGGCCGGCCCGCGCGCGACGCGTTCCGTCGCGAGGCGTGCGAGGTCGTGCTCAAGGCGTTTCAGAAATCGTAGGAGCCCGTGAGCAGCACGGTACGGCCCTGCCGGATCGGTACGAACGTGTCATCGAAGTTCACGGCGTACAGCGTGCGGGCGAAGAGGTTCTTCACCCCGAGGGTGACCCGCCAGTGTTCGCCATAGCGCGAGACGTTGGTCTCCACGCTCGCCTGGCCGGGAATGCCGAAGTACCTGCCTTCGCCACTGGTGCGGCCCAGGCTGCGGCTGCGGGCGAGGATACCCGCCGCCACGCCCCACGGTTGCACGGGCCCCTGGCCGAAGCGATAGCTCGCCCATACCGCGGCCTGGTGCTTCGGCGTACCGATGGGGCGCGTGTCATCCTGGTTGTGGATGCGCGCTTCCGTCAGGCTGGCAAGCACGTCGAAGCCGCGCGCGATGTTGCCGCTGAACTCGAGCTCGAGGCCGCGGTTGGTCTGGCCGGGACCGGGCGTCGCGAAGTAGGGCGGCTCGGGCGAGACCAGGTCGACGCTGTGGTCGACATGGATCCGGTAAAGCGCCGCGGTGAGCCGTGCCCGCTGGTCGAACAGATCGAACTTGCCGCCGAGTTCCACCTGCCGCGAGGTGACGGCGGGCAGCGGCTGGCCATCCTTGCCTAGCAACGGATCCGGCTGGAAACCCACGGCCGTGTCGGCATACAGCGCGACGGTCGGCGTGAGTTTGTAAACCACGCCAAGCTTCGGCACCCAGCGCGATTTGCGCTGGCGCCGCGGCAGGCCATCTTCCCAATGCGTGTCCAGCTGGTAGGTGGTCCGACGCACGGCGGCGAGGATGTTCCAACGCTCGCCGAGCGCGATCTGGTCCTGCAGGTAAAGCCCTGCGTTGGTCTGCCAGGAGCCGCCGAGGTTCTGCACCGTGGTCACGGGCGCCACGAGCGATCCGAACTTGCCCGACATGCGCGCACCCGTTTCCAGGTTGAACGCGATCGGCGTAGTCACGATCTGCGCGTTGCGATCGATGTCCGCCGATTCCAGCGTCTCGACCGTACTGCCGCCACCACTGTCGCCGGCATGCGTGCGCGCGACGTCGAAGCCGAGCAGGACGGTGTGCGTCGTTTCGCCGTGGCTGAAGGTGGTGCGCAGGTCGTTCTGCCAGGTCCAGTAGCTGCCCTGGTAGCGGAAGGTTCGCGACACCGGGAGCAGGAAGCCGCTATAGCCACCAGCCACGTATGACCAGTTCCGGCCATCGCTGCGCTGGCGCACGTACTGGCCCTGGCTGTGGAAGCTCCAGTCGTCGTTGAACGCGTGGTCGAACTCAAATACCGCGCGTGTCGTGCGATACGTTGAATGGTCATCCGGCGTGTCGGGCAGGTCGCGGTAAGGCGACGCCGTCGATAGCGAGGCGCCCAGCAGTACGGTGTGTTCGGGGCCCGGCACGCGGTTGTCGACGTATTCGAGGCCGCCCATGATGCGCGTGTCGGCACCCTGCCACGCCAGCGACGGCGCGAGGTACGTGCCGCGTCCGTTGCCATGGACCTGCGGTGTGCGTTCGCCCGCCTGGCCGGCGGCAACGAGACGGTAGGTCCACGCGCCATCGTCCGATGCCTTGCCGCCAAGATCGAGGCCGGCGCGCGCGCCGTCGTACTCACCCAGTGACCACGTGAGCGTGCGCACCGTCTGCACCTGCGGACGCTTCATCACGACATTGATGGAGCCACCGAAGTTGTTGTTCTGCGACGCGTCGCCGAGGATCGCTTCCGGGCCGCGCAGCACTTCCACGCGCTCGATACCGATCAGCGGCGGCAGATCATCGGTACGCGCGATGCCGTTGGGCATGCCGTCGGTCATCCCGTTGCCCGCATCGAAGCCGCGGATGAGGAACAGCGGCGAACCACCGTAGCCGTCGACGTACTGCACGCCTGCGACGTAACGGGCGACGTCGCCGATGCTCACGGCTTGTTGCGATGCGATCACCTCGCGCGTGACGACGCTGATCGACTGCGGCACGTCGGTGAGGTTGGTTTCGGTGCGCGTCGCCGTGCGCGACGTATCGGCCTTGAAACCATCATCGGCAAGGATGCCGCGGACATCCACGGTGGCCAGCGGCGTGACGCTATGCGGATCGAAGGCGATGTAGGGGTCGGCCGGCGCGGGCACGGCATTGCCTGCCTGCTGCCGCTGGCGGACCACCACCGTGTGCGAGTCGTAGGCCTCGCGCTCCAGGTCGGTGCCTTCGAGCAGTTCATCCAGCGCGGCGTCCGGGGTCAGGAAACCGCTGGCGCCCGCGGAACGCCAGTTGGCCACGGCGCCCGACGCGGTCAGCACCTGCACGTTAGCCTGCTTGCCCCAGGCGAGCAGGGCGGTGGCCATGGGCTGGGGGGCGATCGCGAACGGCAGCACGGAGCCCGCCTCACCGGCAGGCGATCCCTCCCCGGCGGCCGCCGGGCGGAGCGCCAGCAGCAACGCAAGCGCGAGCGCGCCGGTGGTTACGCGCCGGCGCCCGCGAAGGGTGTGCTGCAAGACCTGCGGCCCCAAGACTTCGGTTGGGTCAGCGCGGGTTTGGGCTCCGCGCCATGGATGTCTGTCGCTTCAGTTCGAGGTGGTCGGCATACGTATCCACGCGGACGGGGAAGACGCGCGGCAGGGCCGCCACCCAACTGTCGATGGTATCGACCTGGACCGTACCGGTAAACGTCAGGCGGGCCAGTGCCGGGTCATTCAGCCTGATGGGCCGGCCGCTGTAGCGGTTGACGTTGTCCAGCACGGACGCCAGCGGCTCGTTGACGAACTCGAGGCGATGCTCGCGCCACGCGGTCGCGGCGACGGGGTCGATATCCAGGATCCGCATGGCATTGGTCTCAGGATCAAACGAGACTTCGCGCCCCGCGCCCAGTTCGACCGTGCCGCCATCGCTGTTGTCCGCCGCCGGCGATACCCGCACGCGGCCTTCGGTGACCGCCACGGTGACGCGATCCCCGGTGCGCCGCACGTTGAACGCGGTACCCAGGTCGCGGATCCGTAGCGGGCCCGCCGTGACCACGAAGGGCCGCTCGGCGTGCGCCACCCGGAAAAAGGCTTCGCCCGCGTCCAGGTCGATGGCGCGGATATCGTGGCCATAGCGTGCCGTGATCGAGGTCGCGCCACCGAGTTCGATGCTGGAGCCATCCGGCAGGTCGATATCGCGGTGGCCCGCCCGTTCGCTGGCATAGACCTGCGGTGCGTCCGGCCCATGCCGGTAGGCAAGGAACAGCCCGCCGCCAAGGACCACGACGGCTGCCAGGCCGGCCGCGAGCGCCAGTAGGGTGCGCGGCGCGCGCCGCGGCGCTGCCATGGCCCGGGGCGCAAAGCGTGCCAGCAGGTCCGCGCGTTGGTCGCCCTTCAGGGCGGCGGCTTCCTCGGCCATGGCGCAGGCCCGATCGAACGCGGTCGCGTGGCGGGGGTCCGCTTCCAGCCAGGCCGTCCACTGGGCCAGGGCCTGGTCGGGCAGGGCGGGGTCGCGCAGGCGGGCCCACCATTCGGCAGCCGCGTGTTCGATCCGGTGTGCGGGGGCGAAAGTCGTGGTGCTCATCGAAGGGTCTCCGCACGGTCACGGCGGTCGCGGCAATGCGCCAGGGCATGGCCGACGTGGTAGCGCACCATGCGCTCGCTCAGGTTCATTTCTTTCGCGACGGAGGCGAAATCGCGGCCGTCGATCACATGCATCACGAAGGCCCGGCTGGTCTTGGGTGGCAGCTCGTCCAGCGCCTCGCGCATATCCCGCCACTGTTGCAGCGCCGCCGCGTGCTGTTCGGGCAGGGGCGTGACGTGCCAGTCATCGTGGTCCGGATCGACCGGCGCCGCGGCGCGCACGTTGCGCATACGCAGCCGATCGACGGCCAGGTTGGCCGCGGCACGGAAGAGGAACGCCCGGGGCGAGTCGATCTTCGTGGCTTCGTCCAGCGACAGCAGCTTCAGGTACACCTCCTGGGCGACTTCCTGGGCATCCGCCAGCGAGTTCAGCCGCGCACGGAGGAACGCGACCAGGGCCGCGTTGTGCTCACGGAAGAGGGCGACGACCTGGTCGGCCCGCCGTCCGCGTGGCGCGCCAGTCGCCTCGGTTGGGTCCATCGTTCGGGGTACCGCGTTCATGGGGGGTGTTCCACGTATAGGGTCGCACGGTGCGGAACCGGCATGCGTACGGGCAGGGACGCACACCGGTATCCGCACCGGCGAAACCCCTAGACGTCCCAGCTTCGAAAAATTGAAATGGGGACGGCAGCGGCCGGATTCGACCCGGCCGTGCCCCGAGGAGGCGCCCCGCCCGCAATGGGCCGTAAACAGGCGCCGTCGTCAAAAAGTGAGCTTCGTCTAAGGGTCCTGTAAGCCCTTCGACACACCCTGTCGGCTAGCATGACCGCCTCACTACGGGCCCCCTGTTGCATGCATTACACCGACGACCGCACATCGTGGCGGAACTTCGCCTGGTTCATGCTGATCGCACTGATCGTGCTTGCCGCAGGCATCGGCTTGCGCGATCCGTGGCCACCGGACGAACCGCGCTTCGCGCTGGTCGCGAAGCAG
Organism: Luteibacter sp. NPDC104163; assembly: GCF_055584245.1. Taxonomy (NCBI): domain Bacteria; kingdom Pseudomonadati; phylum Pseudomonadota; class Gammaproteobacteria; order Lysobacterales; family Rhodanobacteraceae; genus Luteibacter; species Luteibacter sp. NPDC104163. The sequence goes on along the minus strand of NZ_JBVJMK010000009.1, from coordinate 145,698 downwards.
ATGCTCGAATCCGGCCAGTGGTTGTTTCCCCATCGCGGCATGGAACTGTATTCGGACAAGCCGCCGATGCTGATGTGGACCGAGGCCGCATGGATGTGGCTCACCGGCGGCTGGCGCGGTGCGTTCCTGCTCACCTCGCTCTTTTCGGGCCTGGGCACACTCGCGCTTACCTGGCACCTCGGCCGGCGGCTGTGGGATGCGCGCACCGGCCTGTTCGCGGCAGGCATCGTGCTGATGAGCATGCCGTTCATCGATGTGGTGCGGCATGCGCAGATCGATCCGCTGAATCTCTTCTGGATCACGCTGGGCAACACCGGGATCCTGCTGCACTGCCTGCGTGGCCCGAACTGGCGCATGTACTGGCTGGGCTGCTTTGCCGCCGGCCTCGGCGTCATCACCAAGGGCGTGGGTGTCATCGCCCTGTTCATGCTCCTGCCCTACGTCATCTTGCGCATGCGTGGCTGGCAGGGCGTGCTGCGTACGCAGGGCGATGGCTGGCGGTGGGCGGCGGGTGCACTGGCGTTCCTGTTTGCTATCGCGCTGTGGCTCGTGCCGATGCTGGCGACAGCGTATGGGCACGGCGACGCGGAGTACCTTTCGTACGTCAACGACATCCTGTTCCGCCAGACCGCCGAGCGCTACGCCAACTCCTGGCAGCACGAGGAGGCGCCATGGTTTTTCCTGGTCGTGATCGCCAGCGGGTGGCTGCCCACGTGGTTGCTTATTCCCGCGGTGGCGCCGCGCTGGCGTGATGCGCTGCGCCTGCGCGAGCCGCGGGTGTGGGTCCCGCTGGCGTGGTGCCTGCTGGTCCTTGTGTTCTTCTCGATCCCGCGCGGCAAGCGCGAGATCTACATCCTGCCGATGTTGCCGATGCTGGCGATCGCCATGGCGCCGCATGTGGTTGAACTGGCGAAAACACGCTGGCTGCCGCGGATCGCATTCTGGCTCACCGTGGCCGCGGGCATCGTGTTCACGGCCGCGGGCGTGTGGGCGCTGGAGGCGGCTCCGAAGGTCGCGCGGCGTCTCGCGAAAGGCTACGAGCTGGCCGGCCACGGCGAAGCGTTGTGGATCTGGGTGGTCGTGGTGGGTGTCGGCTTTTTCGTGGCCGCGGCCGTGTTCCGGCCCCGACGCGGGATCGGTGCGTTGCTATGCGGGATGGCGCTGGGCTGGGTGATCTGGCCACTCGGCACCTATCCCTTGCTCAACATGAACCAGTCGGCTCGTGCGGTGATGGCCGTGGCGGACGATGCGATCGGTCCCGATGGGCAGCTCGGCCTGGTGGCCTGGCGCGAAGAAAACCTGCTACAGGCGCGTCGCCCCGTCGCGGAGTTCGGATTTTCCCGCGCCGCCGCCGAGCAGCTCGCGGATGCGCGCGCCTGGCAGGCGGCGGATCCCGCGCACCGGTTCATCTTCGCCAACGACGATGCGCTGGATAGCTGCGTCGTGAAGGAAAACGTACGCCCGCTCGGCACCGCCAACCGCGTGGATTTCGTCCTGCTCCCCCCCAACGCGACAAAGCAAGGCTGCAAGCCCCTGTAGGAGCGCGCTTGCGCGCGACATCTTTCGCCTCAACGCAGCAGGTCCTGCAGCTCTCCCGCGAACGGCGTCGCGCGCAAGCGCGCTCCTACAGGGTGACGGCTTCAGGCCGTGCGGTTCAGTAGGCGGTGACGGCTTCAGCCGGTGCGGCTTGGTGCCTCGGCGATCGTTCGCTTCAGCATGCGCTCGTATTTTTTCTTCGTGCGGGCGGCGTTGTGCGAGCGGCTCATCGACTGGTGCGGGAGGATGTTCTTCTCGCCGAAGCCATCGATCATGACGAGGCGCGGGCCACCCCGCGAATCCTCGCCATACACCACGTTCCAGGCGTGCAGGTCGGCCGCGATGGTGTTGTGGCTGAGCAGGCGCGCGTAGAACGCCTCCATCTCGGCACGGGTGTGCTCGGTGAACCCTTCGGCCTTCACCCAGTCGTGCAGCGTGGGCGCGAGACGGCCATCCGGCGTGCGGACCTTTTCGACGACCTGGCCCAGGCCGATGTCGGTCATGATCAGGCCGACCACGCGAGCGACGGGCGATGTCTCATAGCCGCCCACGTATACGCTGGTCACGTATTCGCGGAACTCACGGACGAAATCCTTGTAAGGGCCGCTGCGGGCCAGCCGGCGGTACCAGGGGGCCTGGTTCCAGCGGGCTTCGATCGAGGCGTGGGATATCACCTTCACGAGGAGGTTTTCGTCGTCCGGGTGCTGGTACACCTCGCGGACGTGGCCGGTGGCGATGGGCGTGGCGTCGGCCAGTCTGAACATCGTGGATCCTCATGGGCGGGCCCCGGGGGCTCGCCGGAAGTTGCAGGTAAGGCGCACAGTGTAAAGTGCCCGGGCAGTAACATGCCTGTCACCGCGCGGCGGTAAAGCCGCGCCCAGCCCGGATCCTCCTCGTGCGCAAGCTTATCTGGCGTTTCGCCGCCGCTGTCCTCGTCTTCCTGACCCTCGCCCGCCTGGCCTTCTCCGCCTGGCAATGGACGCGCGTCCATGACGCGGGCGGCCTGTGGCCGGTACTGCTGGGTGGCTGGCGTATCGACCTTTCCCTGCTGGCCATGGTCATCGCGGTGCCGGCGCTGCTGGCGCCCTGGCTGGGGCACCGGGCGTGGCCCACGCGTCTCACCGCCTGGTGGCTGCGCCTGTGGTGGCTGCTCTACGTGCTGCTGGAGGTCTCCACCCCGCAGTTCCTCATCGAATACGACACGCGCCCGAACCGCCTGTACTTCGAATACCTCACCAGCCCGCACGAAGTGGCCGCGATGCTGTGGAACGGCTACAAGCTCTCGGTAGGCGTGGGCCTGATCGTGTTCGCCCTGCTGGGCTGGATCGGCTTCAAACTGCTGCCGACGCGCCGGCCGGATGCGCGCGCCGTGCGTGGCTGGCTGCGGCCGGTGGCGACGGTGCTGGTCTTCTGCGTGCTGTTCCTGGCCGGGCGCGGCACGCTGCAGCACCGCCCGCTCAATGCCTCGCAGGTCGCGTTCACCAACGATGCCATGGTGAACACGCTGCCGCTCAATTCGCTCTACAACGTGCTCAACGCGGCCATGGCGCTCGGTAACGAGCGCTCCGCCTCCGCCGTCTACGGCAAGATGCCCGATGGCGAAATGAACGACATCGTGCGCACGACCGCAGGCTTCACCGGCGCACCGATCGAGCCGGATTACCCGTCACTGCATAAACAGACGGCCACGCGCCAGGATGGCAAGCCGCTCAACCTGGTGATCATCCTCGAGGAAAGCCTGGGCGCGCAGTTCGTCGGCAGCCTGGGCGGCGCGGGCTATACGCCGGAGCTCGACAAGCTTGCGAACGAGGGCTGGTGGCTCGAGCGCACCTACGCCACCGGTACGCGCAGCGCGCGTGGACTGGAAGCGGTGACGACGGGCTTCCTGCCCACGCCGGCGGAAGCCGTGCTCAAGCTGCCGCGCAGCCAGCGCGATTTCTTCACGCTCGGCGCGCTGCTCGATACGTTCGGCTACCACACCCGTTTCCTTTACGGTGGTGAAGCGCATTTCGACAACATGCGTTCGTTCTTCTTCGGCAACGGCTTCAACGAAGTCGTCGACCGCGCCAGCTTCAAGACGAAGCCCGCCTTCGTCGGCTCGTGGGGCGCCTCCGATGAAGACATGTTCAACGAACTGCACCAGCGCCTGCTCGATGATGGTGACAAGCCGACCCTGACCGTGGCGTTCTCGGTCTCCAACCACACGCCGTGGGAATACCCGGCCGGGCGGATCACGCCCGAGGGCGAACCGGCGAGCAATGCCAATGCCGTGCGCTACGCGGACTGGTCGATCGGGCAGTTCTTCGCGAAGGCGAAGGCGTCGCCTTACTGGGACCACACCGTGTTCCTGATCGTGGCCGACCACGATGCGCGCGTCTTCGGTGCCAGCCTCGTACCCGTGCGCCACTTCCACATCCCTGCGCTGATCCTGGGCGCGGGCGTGCCGGTGAAGAAGGACGAGCACATCGTGAGCCAGATCGACCTCGCGCCCACCTTGCTCTCGCTGATCGGCATCAGCAGTGAACACCCGATGCTCGGCGCCGACCTCACCCAGCGCTATCCCGACCGCGCGATCATGCAGTACGGCGACAACTACGGTTACCTCAACGGCGACACCCTGCTGGTGCTGCGTCCGAACCAGCCCGCGACGCAGTACCACTACGGCGTGCAGGGCGAGAAGCTCGACCCGCAGGTGGTGGATCCCCAGCTGGAGAAGCTGGCCCTGGCCCACGCCCTGTGGCCGAGCTGGGCCTACAGCCACCAGCGTTACCGGTTGCCGCCGAAGAAGGGCGACGAGGCGCACTGACACGCGTGCAGCCATCGCTGACCTAGAATGCGCCGATGACCACGCCGCTCGCCCTCGCGCTGCGCCTGCTCGCCGAACATGGCGACGCGCGGCCGTGGCTTGCGAAGGCCCGGGACGATGGCTCGGTGATGGCGGCGGCGCTCCTGGGCGCGACGGAAGGGGCGGATGCGCATGGCGCGTACGACCAGCCGCGTGCCTTCGAGGTGTTCATCCGCGCCGGTGGCAATCCACCGCTGTACGGTGCGGTGAGTGCGGCCCTCGCCCGGTTGTACGAACAGCTGGCGCCGCGTTGCCTGCTCGATATCGGCGTGGGCGATGGCATGGCCCTGCTGCCTGCCCTGGGCCAGACCCGGCATGTGCCCGCGACCGTCGATGTCGTCGAACCCTCCGGTGGCTTGCTCGACGCCCTGCGGCCGAGGCTCCCGAAAGGCAAGGCCTGGCAGCTCACCCTCCAGGCCTTCCTCGCGCAGCTGGCGCCTGAGCGGCGCTGGGATCTCGCGCAATCCACGTTCGCCCTGCAGTCGATACCGCCCGGTGAGCGCCTTGCCGCCCTGAAGCGGCTGCGCCGGCATGCCACGCGCCTCGCCATCGTGGAATTCGATGTGCCGGCGTTCGCCAACGCCGAGGAGCGGTTCTTATCGCTGGCAACGCGCTACGAAGGCGTGGCGCGTGAGTATGGCGACGACGCGCCGCTCGTGACCGGCGGCTTTCTCGCCCCGATGCTGTTGGGACAGCTGCGTGCCACAGCCCCGTCGAACTGGGAGCAGCCGATCAGCGCATGGCAGGAAGAACTGACCCGCGCCGGCTACCGCGTCGCCTCGACCAGCCACATCCACGATTACAGCTGGGCGCCTGCCTGGCTCATCGTCGCCAAGGCCTGAGGCTCACTCTTCGCAGGGCAGCGCGCCGGCGATGGCATCGGCGAGCGAGGCCTGCGAATAGGGCTTGGCGAGCCGTGGCCGATCCAGCTGCACGCCCACCGGCAAATCGGCGTAGCCCGTGGCCATGATCACCGGGAGCGCCGGCCACCGGTCGTGCAGTTGCACGGCCAGCTGCGCACCGGTCATATGCGGCATCGCGTGATCCGTGATCACCAGATCCACGCGTCGCGTCGTGAGCAGGCCGAGCGCCTCGGCGCCCGAGCGCGCGTCGACCACCTCGTAGCCGAGGTCTTCCAGCATCTCCACCGTGGTGGCGCGGACCAGGTCATCGTCGTCGACGGTCAGGATGGTGATGCGCTTCGTGCCGGGACAGCGTGGCTTCGCGCTGGTTGCCTCGGGCTGTGGTGCCGCGGTGTCGGCCGTCGGGGCCATGGCGGGCAGCCAGATCTCCGCCGTCGTGCCCTGGTCGGGCTGGCTGCTGAGGATGAGGGCGCCGCCCAACTGCTCGGCCAGGCCGTGGGCCATGGAGAGGCCCAGGCCCGTACCCTTGCCGACGCCCTTCGTGGTGAAGAAGGGCTCCGTCGCACGCTTCAGGGTGTGCTCGTCCATGCCTGCGCCCGTGTCCGCGAGCACGAGCCGCACATAGTGGCCCGGCGAGAGGCGCTCATCGTCGTGGCCGGCCCACGCCTCACTCGTGCTGATGACGATGGTGCCCACCCCGTCCATCGCATCGCGCGCGTTGACGGCGAGGTTGAGCAGGGCGGATTCCAGCTGGTTCGCGTCGGCCTCGACCGCGGGCAGGTTCGCTGCGAAATGGGTTTCGACCGTGATGGTGGCACCGAGCGAGCGCTGCATCAGCTCGGTCATGCCTTCGACGAGGCGGCGAAGATCGACGCGTTCGGACTTCAGGTCCTGCCGGCGGGCGAAGGCGAGCATGCGCCGGGTAAGCGAGCTGCCGCGCTCCGCACCAGCCCGCGCGTTATCGACGAGGCGAAGCAGCAGGGGATCCTGCGGCATGCGCTCCCGCAGCAGTTCCAGGCTGCCCTGCACGGCCATGAGCAGGTTGTTGAAATCATGCGCGATGCCGCCGGTGAGGCTGCCCAGTGCTTCCATCTTCTGCGTCTGGCGGATGTGCGCCTGCGAACGCTCCAGCGCCGCCGAGCGCTCGGCGACCTGCTGCTCGAGTTCTTCCCGGAAGCGACGTTCGCCTTCGCGTACATCGGCCTCCGCGCGCACGCGCGCGATGTGCGCCCACGAGCGTTCGGTTACTTCATCCAGCAACGCCAGCTCACGCAACTGCCATTCGCGCGGCGTGCCATCGTGGATCGCCATCAATGCGGTGAGCTTGCCTTCCTTGACCAGGGGGATGCAGATCGTCGCCGCGATGCCGAGAGCGCGGAACGCGCGTGCTTCGTCGGCGGGTAACTCGCTCGCGTTGTCTTCGATGATCAGCGGCTTGCCTTCGCTGAGCCGCGCGACGGCGAGGCTGCCGAAATCGCGCAGGCGGTAGCGGCCGACGATGCTGTCGTAACCAGGCAGCGTCCAGTCGCCGCGGATGGTGAAGCCATCTTCGTCCGCATCCATGTCGGCGTACGCGCACAGGGCCACGCCAAGGTGCTCGCCCACCATCCGCGTGCTGATGCGCAGGATCTCGTCGGCATCCGTGCTGCGCGCGGTCTGCTCGTTCAGCGCATCGAGGAAACGCAGGCGTGCCTCGTTCTCGCGCAGGGCCTGCTCCGCCGACTTGCGGACGCTGATGTCACCGGCGGCACCAAACCATTGGGTGACGGCGCCCTCCTCATCGAGCACGGGCACCGCGCGCGACTGCACCCAACCGATCGAGCCATCCACCCGCTTGACCCGATGCTCGAGCTCGAAGATGCCCTTGCTGGCCACCGCTTCGTCGATGGCGGCGCGCACGCGCGGCTGCTCGTCGACGGGCATGTAGTTCGTCATCCAGTCCGGCGAGGGCGCGTCCGTATCGGCAATGAAGCCACGCCCGTCCAGCGCGCTCATGCATACCCACTTCGGATCCATCTGGTACACGACGTCGGACGTGGCGTTTACCAGGGCGCGGAAACGACCTTCGCTTTCGCGCAGCAGCGCTTCGGCGCGCACGCGCTCGGTGGTCTCCACGACGATGGCGATCACGCCGCCCGGCCGGCCGCTTTCATCGAGCACCGGCGAATAATCGAGGTTCATCCATACCGGCTCGGGCTTGCCGTGCCGCTGCAGCGTCAGGCGCTGGTCCTTGTAAGCGAGCGTGCCGCCGGCCAGGCCGACGCGCATGACGTTATCGTTGAAGTCGGCGATCTCATCCCAGCCCTCGCGTACTTCCGAACCCAGCAGCTGCGGGTGGCGGCCGCCGGCGAATACCGAATACGCGTCGTTGTAGATCATGATGCCTTTCTCGCCCCAGAGCAGCACGATCGGCACGGGCGAGAGCAACAGCAGGCTGGTGGCAGTGCGCAGGCTTTGCGGCCACGAGGGCAGCGCCCCAAGGCCCGTGCGCTCCCAGTCGAAAGCGCGGATGAGCGCCCCGAGTTCGCCACCCCCGTCGAGCCAGGTGAGATCGCGATTCACGGCAGGTGAGCTGGCGTCTGTCATGGTTCGGGTCGGCGGGGACACCCGCGAAGTGTAAACACGGCGAATGTGATGACGACCACAAGGCCGTTCAGGGTGAGCGCCGGCGTGCCTCGTCGAGCTTCAGGCACAGCGTCCGCACGCTGGGCAGGATGGAGGGCGAGGGCAGGGCAAGCGTCGGCGCATCGATCGCCATGACGTTCCCGCGCCGCGCCGCAGCCAGGCCGCTACCCTGGGTCCACGCCGAGAGCGAATCGCCTTCGCCACCGGCGGTCATGATCACGTCGGGCTGGCGGGCGAGGACGGCTTCACGACCCACCGTGGGGGCCGCCTGGGTGAGGTCGTTGAAGATGTTCTGGCCACCGCAGAGGTCGATGGCGTCGGAGATCATCTGCGCACGCCCCACGGTCATGAGTGGCCGGTCCCATACCTGGAAAAACACCTTCAGCCGCTTCTTGCCGGCGAAGGCGCTGCGCAGGCCGTCCAGGGCGTTGCTGAATGCGAGTGCGTTGGCATTCGCCGCCGCTTCGGTGCCGGCCAGCTGGCCGAATCGGCGGGTCGCGGCCGGGATGTCGGCCAGGCGGGTGGTCTCGGCGTAATAGATGGGAATGCCCAGCCGGGCGAGCTTCTCGACCTGCGCGGCCGGCGTGCCGCTTTTCCACACCATGATCAGGTCGGGGCGCAGTGCCACGATGCGCTCCAGGTCGAGCATGGTGGCGTCGCCGACGACCGGGATGCTCTTTGCCGCCGCGGGGTGTTCGCTGAAGCGTGACGTGCCGACGACGAAGCTGCCCGCGCCGGCGGCGTAAAGCGTATCGGTGATGTTTGGCGCGAGGCTGACGATCCGGTGCGCGGGTGCCGCCAGCGTGACCGTGTGGCCCGCATCGTCGGTGACGCGGATGGCGGTCGCGCTGGCCGGGCCTGCAAGCAACGCGGCGATGAAGGCAAGGGTGCGAATCATGGGCGGGTGTCCGTCAGGCGGGCGGCACGGAAGAAGATCTCGCCATCGATCGTGATGCCGCGGATCGGATGGTGGAAAGCGGCGGTGAGGTTTTGCGGCGTGACCACGGCTTCCCTGGGGCCGGCGAGCGCACCGCCGTGGCCGTCGAGCAACACCGCGTGCGTCGCGTGCTGCATAGCCAGGTTGATGTCATGCACGGTGAATACCACGGCATGCCCGGCGCGCGACGCGAGCACCAGTTCATGCAGGGTCTTCATCTGGTGGTGCAGGTCGAGCGACGATAGCGGCTCGTCCAGCAGCATGACATCCACGTCCTGGGCGAACAGCGCCGCGATGTTCACCCGCTGGCGCTCGCCGCCGGAAAGCGTGGTGATATCGCGCTCGGCCAGCGCATCGAGTTCGAAACGGGAAAGCGCCGCTCGCACCGTGCCCATGTCTTCATCGCCCCAGGCCCAGAAAGGCAGCCGGGGATGCCGCGCGGCGGTGACGGCTTCGATCACCGTGAGGCTGAAGGCATCGACGACCGCCTGTGGGAGGAAGCCACGGCGCCGGGCCAGTTCCAGCGGCTTCCAGTGGGCGACATCGCGACCATCGAGCAGCACGCGGCCGCCCTCGGCATCACGCAGGCCGGCGAGCGTGCGCAGCAGCGTGGATTTGCCGGCTCCGTTCGGGCCGAGCACGCACCACACCTGGCCGGGCTCGATGCGCAGGTCCAGCGCATCGACGAGCTGACGATCGCGCACCGCCAGCCGCAGCCGCTCGGTGGTGAGCGTGGCGCTCACCGACGGCGTACCAGCAGGACGAGAAACGTGGGAACGCCGATGATCGCCATGACCGCGCCGACCGGCAGCTGGATGGGATCGGCGACGATCCGCGAGATGGTGTCGGCGCACACGACGAGCATGCCACCGCACAGGGCGCTGGCCGGGATGAGCACGCGCTGGTCGTTGCCGACGAGGCGGCGCAGGGCATGCGGCACGACGAGGCCGACGAAGCCGACGGTGCCCGCAGTGGTCACCGCGACCGCGGTGGCGAGCGAGGCGATGGCGAAGATGGCCGATTTGACGGCGTTCGGCCGCACGCCGAGCGCACTGGCCGATTCCTCGCCACGTGCCAGCAGGTTCAGCTGGCGGCCGAGCGGGGTGACCAGCAGCAGGGCCACCAGCATCGAGAGCAGCGGCGGCCATGGGCTCGCCACGCCGCTGAGGTCGCCCATCATCCAGAACAGCATGCCGCGCAGGTTCCGGTCGGGGGCGAGCACCAGCATCATGCTGACGATGGCACCGAAGCCGGAGGCGAGCATGACGCCGATGAGGATCAGGTCGGTCGCATCGTCACGGTGGGCGGTACGCCGGCGGGCGATGAGGTCACGGTGCGCGAGCACGAAGACGGCGACGCAGGCGAACAGCGCCCCGAGCGCCGCGCCGCCGGCCGTCACGACCGCCCCCGCGCCCGCGAGCATGGCGCCCAGCGCGCCCACCGCCGCTCCCCCGGATAGACCCAGGGTGTACGGATCGGCCAGCGGGTTCCGGACCAGGATCTGCATGAGGCAGCCGGACAGGGCGAGCAGGCCGCCCACGCCATACGCGGCGAGGGAGCGTGGGATACGCAGTTCGTGGACGATGCTGTGCATGGGGGTGTCGGCTGTCCCGACAAGCCCATGCCAGAAGGCGTGCAGCGACGAGCCATCGCCGCCGACCAGCACCGAGGCCAGGATGACCAGCGCCGAGAGCACGAGCAGGCCGGCCCACAGGCGCAGGGCAGCCCCGAACGTGGCCATACGCGGAACCCGTGTTGTCGCTGCGCTTCGCACCCGGCGATGCTCCCGCCAAACAGCTCGGCAGGATAGCAGCGACCGGTCCATCACGGACCGTGCTATTTCGAAAGCCGCGCGGCGCGTCCCCCGCCACCATGGGGCCAACCCATGGGGAGTGCCACCGATGTTCGCGATCGTCGTCTCGCTGGGCGTGTTCCTGCTCGCCTGCGCAAGCCTCTACATCGGCGAGTGGATCGCGCGGCGCATGCCGGAACAGCACCGTGTCTACGAGGCGCAGAAAGCCGCGCAGTTCGGGATCAGCATGATGGCCACGCTGGCGGCCCTGGTCCTGGGCTTCATGGTGACCTCCGCGCGCGCGACCTTCGATCGCGCCAACGACGACATCGTCGGCGTCGCCACGTCGACCCTGCTGCTCGACCGTGCCCTTTCCGGCTATGGCCCGGAGACCGAGCCGATCCGCGCCGACCTGCGTGCCTTCCTGGCCCGCGCGACCAACCGGGTGTCTCCCGATGGCGAAATGCAGCGGATCGTATTCCGCCTGCCGCAGACGAGCCTGAGCATCATCACCCTGCTCCAGCGCAGGATCCTGGAACTGCGCCCGACGACCGAAGCGCAGTGGTGGTTCCAGCACCGCGCGCTGGAATGTTCGGCGGAGCTCGCGCATGAACGCATCCTCACCTCCGAGCACGAGAAGTCCTCGGAGCCATTGCCCCTGCTCATCGTGGTCACCGCGTGGATCATCCTGATCTTCGTCGGCATGGGCACGTTCGCCATGCATAACCCATCGGTGCGCGTCGTGCTGTTCTGCGCGGCGCTGGCCTTCTCGGGGTCGATTTTCCTGGTCATGGAACTGGAGGCGCCGTACACCGGCCTGCTGCGCGTCTCCGGGGTACCCCTGCTGCAAGCGGCCGAGGAGCTTGGAAAGCCATGAAACTCGTTGCGGTTCTCGCCCTGGTGGCGCTCGCCAGCGCCACCCCGGTCCATGCCCAGGGGCTCGGTATCCCGGGTGTCGCGACCGGGAAGCCGATGGTCTTCACCTACCGCTGCCCGACCGGCAAGCCGTTTACGGTGAGCTACTGGAACGGCGACAACGGGCAGAGCTTCGCGCTGGTCCCGATCGACGGCAAGCCGCAGCTGCTGGTGAGCCTGATGTCGGCCAGTGGGGTGCGTTACGCGGCCGGCTCGGTCATCTGGTGGACCAAGGGCCGGAACGCGGACCTTTACCACTCCGGGTCGATGGACCCGGACAGTGGGCAGGCGAAGCCGGTGAGTTGTACGGGAACCCCAACTTCCTGAAGCGCCGGGGCGGCTGATGTTGTTATCGCAATTATTAGCATGCTATTCTTTTCGCCATGACGCCCCTCGACCGGCTGCACATGCAGCTGACCACCCTCGCGCTCGCCACCAGCCGCCGCTTCCAGCGGATGCTGGACGTGCGCCTGGGTGATTTCGAGGTGACCTCCGCCACCGTGGTACCGATGCTGCTGGTCGGCCGCTCGGGCGGCGGGATCAACCAGGTGACCCTGGCCGACCAGATCGGTGTTACCGGTCCCTCGCTGGTGCGTACGCTCGACAAGCTGGTGGAACTCGGCCTGGTCCGTCGCGAAAGCGACCCGGCCGACCGCCGCGCCAAGACCCTCTGGCTCACCGATGCGGGCAAGGCCATGGCGGTGCAGATGGAAGCGCGCATGGTGCAGATGCGCCGCGAGATCCTCGCGGGCGTGAGCGAGGACGATGTGCGCGCCGCGCTGCGCGTCCACCAGGCGCTGAACGCGGCGCTGGTATTCGACGGCCAGGACGACGCCGAGGCCTGACGTCCATGCGTCCCGTACTGCCCACGGCCTCCGAATGGCTCTATTCGGGGAAGGCCTTCGTCGCCGCGATCCTGGCGTTCTACATCGCGCTACGCATTCCGCTGCCCAATCCCTACTGGTCGTTCGCCAGCGTATACATCGTGTCGCATCCGCTCTCGGGCGCCACGCGCTCGAAATCGATCTATCGCGCGTTCGGCACGGTGCTGGGCGCGGCGGTGGCGGTGTGCCTCGTCGCGCTGTTCTCATCGCGCCCGCTCACCCTCGTGCTGGCCATGGGTACGTGGAGCGCGATCGCGCTGTACCTGTCGCTCCGTGACAACAAGCCGAGCGCGTATGGATTCCTGCTGTCTTCGTATACGACGCCCCTGATCGCGGTGTCCGCGATCATCGCGCCCGGTGCGGTGTTCGATACCGCGGTGGCGCGAACCGAAGAGATCCTGCTCGGCATCGTCTGCGCGAGCGTCGTCAGCACGGTGTTGTTCCCCGACCGCGTAGGCCCGGTGTTCCATGAGCGCGTGGCGGCGCTGATGAAGGATGCCTCCGCGTGGGCCGTGCGGCGGTTGACCGACCCGGCGCGGCGGACCACGCCACCGCTGCGCTTCAACCTGCTGAGCGACATCGCCTCGCTGGATGCGTTGATCACGCACCTTGGCCACGACGCAACGCGCCGTAACGAGGCCAGCGAAGCACGGCAGGTGCGTTATCGCATGACGATGCTGATCCCGCAGGTCGCTTCGCTTGCCGATGCGCTGGCGCACGTATCGCTGCGTGACAGCGCTGCCGCGCGCGAGTGCGAACGCGTTCTCGGCGAGGTGATCGCGTGGCTGCGCCAGGGTATCGACGGCGCGCCTGACGAGGGCGACGCGTTGCGCCATGCCATGGATGCCTTGTGCGAACGGCACGCGGCAGAGCCAGGCGACGCGTTGCCGGCCATCAACGCGGCCGAGCGCCTGCGTGACCTCGTGGATCTCTGGCAGGATTGCCTCGTCCTGCACCGCGCTTTCATCGTCAAGGCCCCGGGCACGCCTCCGCTGGCTTATCGCGACGCCGTGCCGGATGACAGCCGCCGCTTCCATGACCACGTGATGATGCTCCACGCGGCGCTGTCGCCAGCGCTCGCGTTCGTCGTGGCGGCCGTAGCGTGGCTGTACAGCGGTTGGCCCGGCGGCGCCTTTGGCGTCGTGCTGGTCGCCGTTTCCACGGCGTTCTTCGCCGCATCGGATGCGCCCGCCTCGCTGATCGGCCGTTTCCTGTTGTGGCAGACCATCAGCGTCGCCGCGGGGCTCGTCTATCTCTTCTACCTCTTTCCACAGATCACCAGCTTCACCGGCGTGGCGCTGGCGCTGGCGCCACCACTCGTGCTGGTCGGCACGCTGACCGGGCGCCCCGCCTTCAACATGGGCGTGCTGCTGGTGACCTCGCAAACGATCAGCGGCATCGCCCTGCACAACAACTCCGCCGCCAGCTTCGACGACTACGCGAACAGCAGCCTCGCTGCGCTGGGCGGGCTGGCCTTCGCCGCCGTGTGGAGCGCGGTCACCCGTCCGTTCGGTGCGCAGATCGGCGCACGCCGGCTCGCACGGGCCAACTGGCGCGAGCAGATCGCGCTTACGCGTCGCGACCTGCGGGTGGATCGCCGTGCCGCGTTGTCGCTACTTGTCGACCGCACCGCGCAGTGGATGCCGCGCCTCGCGTTGACGACCGGCGGCCCGCTCTCGCACATGGACGCGGTGCGTGACTTGCGCGTCAGCGTCGCGCTGATCGACCTGCGTGAGCAGCGGACGAACGGCGCGACGGCGCTCGACCCCGTGCTAGAGGCAAGCCACCGCTATTTCCGCGACTGCCTCGCGGCGCACGCCTCGCTCCCGCCACCAGCCGTGTTGCTGGACGCCATCGACGTGGCAACGGCGACACTCGCCGTTACCCACCCCGGCGCCGCTACCGCGCTCTTGCGCTACCGCCTTGCCCTGCTGGCGCTGCCACCCGCGGCAGCCGTCGTATCCCACCCCGCCTCTCCTCCCACACTATCCCCCCTCTCCCAGTGAACATCCCCCTCTACGGCGAGTTCAGCCTCTACGGCGTGTACATCCCGACGCTCCTGGCCGTCCTGGTCGCGGCCTACGTCGTGAAAAGCCTCGTGCGCCTTGTCCTCGGCAAGACGCACTTCTACGCGTGGGTTTGGCACCCCGCGCTGTTCAACCTCGCGATCTACGTGCTGGCCGTCGCCGGCGTGCTGGCGCTCATGCCGGAGGTGGCCCATGGCTGAGTTCGCACGCAGGCTGCTGCCGACGGTCGTGACCCTCGCCTTCGTAGCTGCCGCGATCGGCGCGGGCATCCACGTATGGCGGGCTTACGACGACCTGCCGTGGACGCGCGACGCGCACATCCGTGCCGATACGGTGCAGGTCGCACCGGATGTCTCGGGCCTGGTGACCGACGTGTACGTCCACGACAACGACACGGTGAAGCGCGGCCAGCCGTTGTTCGTCGTCGACCGCGCGCGTTTCGAACTCGCGGTACGTCGTGCGGATGCGGCCGTGGAGGAGCAGCGCGCCGTCGTCGCCGAGCTGCGCCGCGAGGAAGCGAGAAACCGTGCGGTCAGCGATCTGGTGGCGCGCGAATCCGCCGAACAGGTCACCGCGAAGCTGGCCGCGGCCGAAGCGCGCCTGCACGCCGACGTGACCGCCGCGGATACCGCACGCCTCGACCTGGAGCGAACCGTGGTGCGCGCGCCCGCGGACGGGACGCTTAACGACCACGTGGTGCGTGCGGGTGACTACGTGAGCGCGGGACATGCTCCGTTCGCGATGGTGGATGGGAATTCATTCCACGTGGATGGCTACTTCGAGGAAACCCGCCTGCACGGCGTGAAGCCTGGCCAGGCCGTGACGATCCAGGTCATGGGTGAGCAGGGCGTACTGCACGGGAAGGTGCAGAGCGTCGCCGCGGGCATTGCCGATCGCGAGCGAGCGAACAGCGCACAGGGGCTTCCCGACATCAACCCGACATTTAACTGGGTGCGCCTCGCGCAGCGTATCCCCGTGCGGATCAGCCTCGACCACGTGTCCCCCGACCTGCTGCTTGTCGCGGGACGCACGGCGACGGTCACGATCCGCATGGAGGATCGGGCGGGGGCGGCGCGATGAATCGGCGGCTTGCCTTCGCATCGCTTGCATGGCCCCTCGTGCTCGCGGGTTGCACGACGGTTGGCCCGGATTACCGCGTGCCGGACAAGGCGATGGTCAACGACGCCAGGGCGAACGGGGCCTTCCTCGCCGAACATGGCGCTGGGACGGATGCCGCAGCGCCCGTGCGCGACGACTGGTGGAAGCTCTACAACGACGCGACCCTCGACGGGCTGGAACGACAGGCCCTGCAAGCCAATGCGAGCTTGCGCGCGGCGGACGCCAACCTCCGCCGCGCTGGCGCGCTGCTGGCCGCGGCGGAAGCCGAGCACGAGGTGACGACGACGGCCAGCGCCACCGCGCAGCGCACCCTGATCTCCGCGCAGTCCTACCTGCAAGAGGAAAAGCTCCCCACCTTCAACGTCGCGGTGACCGGTGTCGAGGCGTCGTACGACTTCGATCTGTTCGGCAAGCTGCGTCGTGGCGTGGAAGCGGCCTCCGCGGACGCTGAAGCGGCGATGGCGGCGCGCGATGTCGTGCGGATCACCGTGGCGGCGCAGGTCGCCGCGAGTTACGTGGGCATCTGCGAGGCCGCGCACGACATGGACGTCGCCAACCATACGGTGCAGGTGCAGCAGCGTGGCGCCGACGTAGCGAAGCGCCTGTTCGACGCCGGGCTGGGCAATCGACTCGACGTGACCCGTGCGTCGGCGCAGCTCGACCTCGCGCGGGCGGCCTTGCCACCACTGCAACGTCGCCACGAAGCGGCGCAGTACGCGCTGGCCGCCTTGCTGGGGCATGTGCCAGGCGACATTCCGGACGCGGCGAAATCCTGCACGGCGGCACCGGCGCCCAACCAGCCCATCCCCGTTGGGGACGGCATGGCGTTGCTGAAGCGTCGCCCCGATATCCGCGAAGCCGAACGCAAGCTCGCTGCGGCGACCGCTCGCATCGGTATCGCCACGGCGGACCTGTATCCCAGCGTGTCGCTCGGAGCATCCGCCGGGACCAATGGCCTGCTGGCCGACTTCGGGCAGGCGCCGCAGCGAGCCTGGTCCATCGGCCCGTTGATCAGCTGGACGATACCGACGCGCTCGGCGCGGGAGCGCGTGGAAGTCGCTAAAGCCGGTGCTGACGTTGCTCTGGCTTCCTTCGACCAGACCGTCATCCAGGCGCTGAAGGAAACGCAGACCGCGCTCAGTGATTATGCGCATGCGCTGGACCGTGAAGAGACGCTGCGCCAGGCGCTGGCCGATGCGACGACGGCGTCGAAGCAGGCGGCGGACCTGTACCGTGCCGGCCGCACACCGTACCTCAGCGCGCTGGACGCGGAGCGCACGCGCGTCACCGCCGAAACGGCGCTGACGGAGGCCGAATCCACCGTATCGGACACGCGCATCCACCTGTTCTACGCCCTGGGTGGCGGCTGGCAGGACGGAAGCTGAGCACGTCGCAAAATATTGTCGTATCGCATTACCCGCTGAAGTGCTAAACCATGCGCCGCGGGGACGCTGGATGGGAGCCAGCCATGCATACGGAGCAACACATGCAACAGGTCATGCGAGTGGCAAGGGCAACGTTCGTTGCCATGCTTTTGATGGTCGGCATAGCGGCGCATGCCGATGAAGCGGCGAGCCATGCCACCGACCAGGAACTATCCGATGCGAAGTGCGCCATCGGCATGGAGAAGTTCCTGCCGGGCGATTACTACTATTGCCTCGGTGCTCAGAACTACGGCACGCAGCACACCGAGGCTGCGCAGCGGTTCTTCAAGGAAGCGGCGGGTTGGGCGAGCAAGCCCGCGCAGTACGTGCTGGGCATCATGGCCCTCAACGGCGACCATGAACGTATGGACCGGCCGCTGGCGTATGCCTGGTTCACCCTGGCGGCCGAGCGGCAGACACCGCGATTCGTCCAGCCGCGCGATGCCTTGAAGGCCACGCTTTCGGCCGACGAGCTACGCCGTGCCGAGGCTTACCTCACCGACATGCGCCGGACGTACGCCGATGCGGTCGCCGCGCCTCGTGCCGAAACCCGCTATCACGATGGCATGGCCGCGCTGAAATCCAGTGGCGGCAACAGCTACTGCATGGCCGGCTCCCAGGATTTCCGCGACCTGGCCGAGGGCAAGGCGCCCACGTCGTGCCCGCCGACGAACACCGTGGTCCAGTTCATCGACAAGCAGGCGAACAACGTGTTCGAGGACTGGACGGGGCATGTGACCGTGGGTGCGCTCCAGGCCGTGCCGGGTGGCACCGCACAGCCCTAGGGGCGGCTATCGCGGAATTCGTTTAGCCTGACCCACCCGGAGCCTGTCGAATTTGGCCCTGGCCATTCGACGCAGGGATAGAGGGATGTCCTCTGCACACTCAACGAGGTGGAAAACCATGGGTACCGTCACGCTGCACCGCGTCCTCCGCACCACGCCCGAGCGCCTGTTCAAGGCGTTCACCGATGCCGACGCCCTGCCTAAGTGGCTGCCGCCGCATGGGTTTACCTGCAAGGTGCACCACCTCGACGCGCAGGTGGGTGGCACCTTCAAGATGTCCTTCACCAACTTCACCACTGGAAACAGCCACGCGTTCGGCGGGAAGTACCTCGAGGTCGTCCCGGGCGAGCGCCTGCGCTACACGGATGTGTTCGATGACCCGAATCTTCCCGGGCAGATGGTCACGACGGTCGTCATGACGAAGCTGGCCATGGGCGTCGACCTGCATATCACCCAGGAAGGCATCCCGGAGGCCATCCCCGTGGAGATGTGCTACCTCGGCTGGCAGGAATCGCTGCAGCTGCTGGCGTTGCTTGTCGAGCCGGAAATCCCCGGCTAACCGACACGTCGGGGCATGGGCTGGCGGCCTTTGTCCTATCCGGCTGGGCCTGCCTTGGCTATCCTGTTGTCACATTAGGTAGCCAGAGAAAGGCCCGTACGCGAGTGAACCAGGTGAGCCACAACGCGAGCGACAGGACGTGCGCGCGCCATGGGTGAGGAAAGGACGGGTTCCCACCGGGTCACGGCCATCTTCGTGGGCCTTCTGGTCTTGCTGTCGGTTGCGGCGGTGTGGGTGCCGCGGTGGCGTGCCGCCGCGCCCCGCGCTTTCCAGTCAGCCACCTTCGTGCGCACCTCCCCCGTGGTGGAGTTCTGGCTCAGCACGGCCGATCACCGCCTGAAGCTCGCCCCGCAGACCGATATCTCCCTGCTCGACGGAGCAGCGGCCGATGCCGACATCAACGTGGATACGGCCACCCGCCACCAGGTCATGGATGGCTTCGGCGCATCCATGACCGACGCTTCGGCGTGGCTGATCAAGAACCGGATGAGCGCGACGCAGCGGCGTGCCCTGCTCGATGAGCTGTACGGCGAGCCGCCGAACCTCAACATGAACATGATGCGCCTGACCATCGGCTCGTCGGACTTCTCGTTGAACGTGTACACGCTGGACGACATGCCGTTCGGGCAGACCGACGAAAAGCTGCGGCATTTCAACCTCGCACCGAACCTGGACTACCTGATCCCGGTGGTGAAGCAGGCGCTCTCGATCAACCCGGGCCTGCTCATCGTGTCGTCCTCGTGGACGGCGCCCGCCTGGATGAAGGACAACCAGAACCTGCTGGGTGGCGAGCTGCAGGAGCAGTACCACGAGGCCTATGCGGATTACCTGGCGCGCTACGTCGATGCGTTCCGCGGCCAGGGCATCCCGATCTACGCGCTGACCCTGCAGAACGAGCCGCTGTACTCACCGGTGAGCTACCCGGGCATGCTGATGAACCCGGCGACCCGTATCAGCGTCATCAAATACCTGGGCCCCAAGCTGGCCAGCCGCACGCCGCGTACGCGCATCCTGGAGTGGGACCATAACTGGGCCGTGCCGTCGCAGCCGCTGGCCGTGCTTGCCGACCCGGACGCGGCCCGCTACGTCGATGGCGTCGCGTGGCATTGTTACGAAGGCAGCCCGTTCGAGCAGGGCAAGGTGCATCGCGCGCATCCGGACAAGGACACCTACATCACCGAGTGCACCGGTGGTGACTGGCCGCTCGACATGAACGGTGAACTGCTGTGGTTCTCGCGCAACCTGCTGGTGACGGGAACCCGGCAGTGGGCGCGCGGCGTGATCTACTGGAACCTCGCGCTCGATGAGAACCACGGGCCGCAGTTCGGCGGCTGCCGGCTGTGCAAGGGGCTCATCACGATCGATTCGGAGACGGGCGATGTCACGCGCAACGACGAGTATTACGCGATCGCGCATTTCAGTCGCTTCGTCGAACCCGGCGCCGTGAGGGTGAAATCTACCGATACCGACGCCGACAAGAAGCTCGCCAATGTCGTCTTCCAGAACGCATCGGATGGCTCGATCGTCATGGTCGTGGTGAATATCAGCACGCAGGCACGGCGCTTCTCGGTGTCCCAGGGCGAACACCATTTCGCAGTCGACATGCCCGCGGAAAGCGTCGGCACCTTCGTCTGGAACCAGGCACCCGCCGCCGCATGGATCAAGCGCGCCCTGAAATGGCTGGCCCCGCGACCCGCCCCTAACCTGTAGGAGCGCGCTTGCGCGCGATCGTAGGGCCGCAAGCAAGCCGCCCAAGCAGCAGGCCGAACATCACGACGATGAATGCCGCATACGCATACTGCCCCCGCGCCACTCCGACACCATAGGGGAACCAGATACCCGGTATCCCGACGACGTTGAGCTCGGTCGCGAACAGCCCGATGCCGACAAGGATTGCCGCGAGCGCACCGAAGTAACTTGCCACACCGCGCGCACGTGCCACGCCCATACCAACTATCCACAGGTAAAGCGCAACGAACGCTACCCGTATGGCCGATATCGCCACATCGGCGAACGGCGCGATCGCATGCCCGGTGGGCATCCAAGGCCGACCCAGCCACGCAAGGATCACGTAAGCGACGGTGAGGCCCGCGACAGCGTTACGCAGCCATCGCCGATGTGCCACTCCGAACCAGTCGCGCCACGCGAGCGTCCATGCCGCGAGGACCAGTGGTCTCAACACGACGGTGACGGCGATGTCATACCCGCGCAGGCTCAGGTAAGGCGTCCAGTAGAACAGCACCTGGTTCACGCGGAGCAGGGCAAGCAGCACCAGCGCGACGGCCAGCCATCCGTAGGCGCGCACCGAGCGCGTAGCCACGAGCGAGAGCGCCATGATCGCCAGCACGACGAAGGCAAACGGTTCAGCCGCGTCGACGACGTAGCCGTTGAACGTCTTCAGCCATTGCACCTGGTGCAGGTGTTCGATGCTCTCGGCGTCGCCGATGATCGGCGCCACGTGGATGCCGCCGCTCTCTTCGGCTTCGTCGACGGGGTCCATCCACACGCGCAGGGCCAGGTGGTACGTGTGCGTACCCACCGCGGCGGGTAAGGAGAACACCGTGGGACGCACGCTGTACACGCCGGCCGTCGCGCCGGAGAAGTCACCCGGCCCACCGGCATCATTGCCATCGATGTAGAGGCGGTAGGTGGAGTCCACGAGCGTAGGCCCCGCCAGGGCGAGCGGCCGGCCACCCGGGTTATCGACGGTAACGTCCAGGCGGTACCACGCGAAACCGGTATAGCCCGCATGGCCACGCTGGTTCCAGCCAGTGACGTAGCCCGGCAGGCCCACGTCGCCGTCGTGCGAGCCCGGGGCCGGGGTGAGATCGACCGTCTCCCACGCACTATCGTCGAAGCCGGGCGATGCCGCATGCGGATCGTCGCCGGCATGGAATCGCCACGGGCCGTTAAGGGGAACGACCGACGGACCGATGGCTACATCGGCGTCTTGTGCAGGCGCGGGAGCGGCGGATGCGAGCTTCGCGAAGCCGACCATGAGAATGGCCACGAGCACCAGGAAACACCGTCCACGCATGCCGCCGCCTCCGCTTCCCAAGGGATACCGCATCACTGGCGCCGCACGAATGCGCTGACGATCAGCCCGTCCTTGTCGAGCATCAGGAAGGCCTGCTGCGCGCCGTGTTCGTGCTGGACATCGTAGCTGTCCCAGCCGTAGTCGGTCACGCCATTGAACCGGTAGGACGTGACGGGCCCGAGCCTGGCGTAGTAGCCCACGAGCCTGTCATGCGTGTACTGGTCGGGCGGCGGCGACATCGGGCTCATGCCCTCGCTGTCCCCGCGGTTGCTGAGTACCGTCAGCAGCGCCTTCTCACTGCCGGGGTAGGGGGTCTGGTTCCGCACCCGCGCGGCCAGGTTCTCGCGTATCTGCCGGGCCGTGGCGTCATCGACACGCGGCGCCGTGGCAAAAGGCTGTCCATGGACACGCACGACCACCGCGTTGACGCGCTGGTCGGGTCCTTTGGTGAAGTCCAGCGTGGCGTCGACGGGCTGCACCAGGAACTGCGTCGCACTGAGGGTGGTCACGTCGATGACACCGGCCGCCGCGGCCTGTCCGATCGGCGCGGCAGTAAGTGCATCTCCCTTGCGCCGGATCGTGATCGACGAGATGTCACTGAGCTCGTAGGTGCCCACGTACGAATCAAGGATGGCGGGGTCCACGGCTACCGCGTCATTCGCGGTCGACGCATGCACGCCCGGCGGGGCAATCTGCGCCGCGAACGCCGCTACGCCAAGCGCGATGCTGACCAGGATAAACGCCGAGGCACGCGCCCACTTCTGCGGCTTCGCCAACATGAGCCTGATCCTCGTTTCGAGAAACGACATGGATTCCGACATCGCCGTGATCGCGGCGACGTACTCGGCCTGGTTCTCGCCCACCTGGATCAACGTCTCGCAATAGTCCCCGACATCACCGCCACCGCGCAGGACACGGGCATCGCAATCGACCTCGATGGCGCAGCGAAGGCGGTGGAACTGCCACCAGAGCACGGGGTTCCATGGCATCGAAAGCAAGAGCGTCACTGCGGCCGCCACCAGCAACGGGTCACGCGCCCGCAGGTGGGACTGCTCGTGCGCCATGACGTATCGCTGCTGCTCGGGGGATTCCTGCATCACCCAGGCGGGGACGACGATATGCGAGCGAACCAGCCCGACCACCGCGGGGCCGACGTTGTCGGACACCAGTACCGGTACGCCACGCAACTGGCCCGGCACCCAGCCACGTTTGCGCCGGTGGAAGAGCGTAGTGCTCACTCCAAGGAAGAGCATCAGCGTGACTGAGCTGCCCAGCCAGATATCCCAGACGAAGCGATTGATATGGCTCGATGTCGTGTACGGCTCCGCCCCGCTCCAGTCGATGACCCGGGACGCCAGGGGAATCGTCGTCGTGTCGCGCAGGACCAGCGGGGCAGCTGGTGCCGTGGCCGCCGCTGAAGGGCTAGGCCGCACGAACGCAGGAAACGGAATCGATACCGTGGCCATGATGACCGGCAGGATCACCGATCCCGCGATGGCCATCAGCCACAGCCACCGGGTGGGTTTACGGCGACGCCTGGCGGCCTGCTCGGCGATGACCGCCGCCGCGCCCAGCGCGACGGCAACGATCACGGCATAGATCATCCAGGCCAGCACGGCGCCTACTCCTTGCCGGACCGCTCGGCCAGCAATTTGCGCATGCGGGCGATCTGCTCGGGGCTGAGCTTCTGGTCGGAGACGAGTTGCTTGAACAGCAGCTCCGTCGAGCCCTTGAAGAGCTTCGCCGTCAGGTGCTGGAGCGCGTTCTTCCGTGCAGCCTGCTGCTTGACGCTGGCGAAGTAGCGGTGGCCGCGGCCCTCTTCTTCATAACCGACATAGCCTTTCGCCTGCAGGGTGCGCAGCACGGTAAGCACCGTGGTGTAGGCCAGCTTGTCGCTCAGGCGCTCCCGGACCTCCGCCACCAGCGAGGGGCCGTGCTCCCAAAGCACCTGCATGATGTCCGCCTCACGGTCGGTGAGCGAGATCTTCATGTGTGGTTTCCCGGCATCATCTACTAAACATGTAGTGGATGTACGCCCATCCCACGGACTTGTCAACTAAATGTGTAGTACTCGCGGGGTGGCGAGCACACCGGCGCGGATTGACCTGCCGGTGTGCTCCGAACGCCCAGTGGCTCAATCCAGCGGACGAACCCAGATGTTCCGGAAGCTGATCGGCTGCGAATGATCTCCGTGTGCCTGCAGCTTGATCGGCGCATCGGTGTAAGCCTTGTACTTCGGCTTGCCGATGTAGAACGTCTCACCGGTGAGTTCGGTGTGGTTCTGCACGAGCACGCCGTTGTGGAACAGCGTGACGTACGCCGGTGACTTCACCGAGCCATCCGCGGCGAAGACGGGCGCCGTCCAGATGATGTCGTAGGTCTGCCAGTCGCCCGGGTGGCGTGCGGCGTTCACGAGCGGCGCGGACTGCTTGTAGATGCTCGCAGCTTGGCCGTTGACGTAAGTCTTGTTCTCGAACGAATCCATGATCTGGACTTCGTAGCCTTCGTCGCCGGGGCCGGTCGAAGCGAGGAAGACACCGCTGTTGCCGCGGCCCTGGCCTTCGCCGGTGATGTCCTTCGGGATCTGCCACTCGAGGTGCAGCTGGTAGCTGCGGAAGTGCTGCTTCGTCTGGATATTGCCGGTGGTCTTGTCGACGGTCATCACGCCGTCGTGCACCTTCCAGCCCGCCGGCGAGTGGTCCTTCGAAGCTTCCCAGCCGGCGAGGCTGCGGCCATCGAACAGCACGACCGCATCGGACGGCGGCGCGTTCTCTTTCGCGCCCGGCGTCACGACCTTGGGCACGGGCTCCCACTGTTCGGTGGCCTTGGGGTCATCCTGCGCGGACACGCACGAGGAACCGACGATGGCGAGCGTCACAAGGGCGAGGGCGGGTGAAGGGAAGCGCTTCATAAGGGTTCCTTTGGAAAGGGGTCAGACCGTGCAGATCTTGAATGCCTCGGCAAACGAGGCGAAGGGATCCGGGCGCGCCGGCGAGAACTCGTGCGCGATGTAGCCCTGGTAGTTCAGGTCGGCGATGGCCTTGGCGACGGCGTGGTAGTTCAGTTCCTGCGTGCCATCGATCTCGTGGCGACCCGGCACGCCACCCGTGTGGAAATGCCCGATCCACTGGATGTTGTCGCGGATGGTGCGGATGACGTCACCTTCCATGATCTGCATGTGGTAGATGTCGTAGAGCAGCTTGACGTTCGGGGAGTTGAGGCCCTTGGTCACGGCGACGCCGAACGCGGTGTGGTCGCCCTGGTAACCGTGGTGGTCCACCTTGCTGTTAAGCAGCTCCAGGCACAGCGTGATGCCGTTCTCCTGCGCATACGGCGCGATCTTCGACAGCCCCGCGATGCAGTTGTCGATGGCACGCTGGTCATCGATGCCGGCCTTGCGGTTGCCGAACATGGTGATGATGTTGGTGACACCGGCGCGCTTGGCCAGCGGAATCGTGGTTTCGATTTCCTTGATCAGCTGGGCGTGGTTCGCCGGATCGTTGAAGCCGAACTCGATGAAGTCGTCGCGCTTGGCGGGGTAGCCCATCGACACCGCCATGCCATGGTCCTGCACCACCGACCACTCATCGGCATAGAGCAGGTCGACACCCACGAAGCCGATCGCCTTCAGGCGCTTGCACAGTTCGGGCAGCGGCGCCTTGGACGTCCAGCGGCTCAGCGACTGCTTGAGGCGGCCGCCGGCGGGCGTCGGCGAAGTGCCTTTCCCCGCGGCCGTCGCGGCAGAAGCGAGCAACGGCGTGGCGCCGGCTACCGCAGCGGCCGTCGCAAGAACGCCGAGCGCGTTGCGCCGGCTGAGGTTGGTCGCATCATCGCGCATGCTTATTCGAGCCCCAGGATCTGA
Organism: Luteibacter sp. NPDC104163; assembly: GCF_055584245.1. Classification (NCBI taxonomy): domain Bacteria; kingdom Pseudomonadati; phylum Pseudomonadota; class Gammaproteobacteria; order Lysobacterales; family Rhodanobacteraceae; genus Luteibacter; species Luteibacter sp. NPDC104163. The sequence goes on along the minus strand of NZ_JBVJMK010000009.1, from coordinate 120,488 downwards.
CGATTGAACGCACGGTCACTGCCCGACGAGGCGAAATCGTCGAAGGCTCGTTCCGTTACCTTGATGATGTGGTCGCGGATGAAGGGTGCCCCCTCCTTCGCTCCCTGTTGCGCATCCTTGATGCAGCACTCCCACTCGAGCACCGCCCAGCCGGGATAATCGTACTGCGCGAGCTTGCTGAAGATCGCGCCGAAATCGATCTGGCCATCACCCAGCGAGCGGAAGCGGCCGGGGCGATCGATCCAGTTCTGGTAGCCGCCGTACACGCCCGAGCGCCCGTTGGGCCGGAACTCGGCGTCCTTCACGTGGAAGGCGCGGATGCGCTCATGGTAGTTATCGATGAACTGCAGGTAGTCCATCTGCTGCAGCACCATGTGGCTCGGATCAAACAGGATGTTGGCGCGCGGATGGTGATCGACCGCGTCGAGGAACCGCTCGAAGGTGACGCCGTCGTGCAGGTCTTCACCCGGGTGCAGCTCGTAGCAGACATCGACACCGACTTCGTCGAACGCATCCAGGACCGGCTTCCAGCGCCTGCCGAGTTCCGCGAACGCTTCCTCGACCAGGCCGGCCGGACGCTGCGGCCACGGGTAGAACAGCTGCCACGCCAACGCGCCGGAGAACGTGGCGTGCGCGGTCAGGCCGAGATGGCTGCTCGCCTTCGCCGCCAGCTTGAGCTGCTCAACCGCCCAGGCCTGGCGCTCCTGCGGCTTGCCCCGCAGCGCCTCGGGAGCGAAGCCGTCGAACAGGCGATCGTAGGCGGGATGCGACGCGACCAGCTGGCCCTGCAAATGCGTCGAGAGTTCGGTCACAGCCAGCCCGTGCTCGGCAAGCATCCCCGTGATGTCGTCGCAGTACCCCTTGCTCGTCGCCGCCTTTTCCAGGTCGAACAGGCGGGCGTCGTTCGATGGGATCTGCACGCCGACGAAGCCAAGCGACGACGCCCAGCGGGCGATGTCCGGCAGCGTATTGAACGGCGCCTCGTTCGATGCGAACTGGGCGAGGAAGATGCCAGGGCCTTTGAGTGTCTTCATGTCAGATCTTCAGTTCGGCCTCTTCGGCCCATGCCTTGCCGTTGCCCGCCTTGGAAAGCGGGATGTCGGCATGCCACGCCGCCGGGACGGGGTCGTACTGGAGCACCTGCGTGCAGCCCGGCTGCGAGAGGAAGAAGCCCAGCATGGTGAGCTTCTTGGTCATCAGCACGAAATCCTCGGCCGGCGGCAGCTTGGAGCCCTTCGGTGCGGCCACGGCCGCGGCATGCAGCTTGTTCACCAGCGTCTTGCGCTGCGCTTCGTCCAGCTGGAGGAAGGGCTTGCCACCCGCCTTGTCGAAGGCCGCCATGGCGGTGAGGTAGCGGGTCTGGTCGGCCTTGTTGTAGACCGCCTTGAGCAGCTGGTCGATGAACATCGGCACGCCTGCTTCAAGCGCGCCTGGCGTATCGGTGCGGGGAATGATGATCTCCGACACTGCGCCAAGCAGGCTGTACTGCGCCGGATCGAAGAACTGCGGCCTGGCATCCGGCTTCTGCGAAGCGGCATGCGCATCGACCACCGCCAGCAGCGAGGGACCCGCGATGACGCCCGCAGCCAGCACGGACATGTTTTTCAACCATTCGCGACGATTCATGGCGGGATCCTTAAATGTTGCCGCGCTTGAGTTCTTCCACGGCGTGGTTGGCCGCGCGTGCGGTCAGCGCCATGTACGTAAGGGACGGGTTCTGGCAGCCGGACGAGGCCATGGCCGAGCCGTCGGTCACATAGACGTTCTTGCAGGCATGCATCTGGTTCCAGCCGTTGAGCACCGAGGTCTTCGGGTCGCGGCCCATGCGCGCGGTGCCCATCTCGTGGATGCCGGCGCCTACGTTGGCCTTCATGGTGAAGTGGTTCACGTCGCGGTAGCCCGCGCCCGTCAGCATCTCCATCGCGTCCTCGATGATGGCCTTGCCCATCATCTTCTCGTTCTCCTGGTGCGCGGCGTCGAAGTTCAGCACGGGCAGGCCGTACTTGTCCTTGTGGTTGCGATCCAGCGTCACGAAGTTCTTGTGCGACGGCAGCATTTCGCCGAAGCCCATCATCGAGACGTACCATGGGCCCGGCTCCTGGGCGGCCTGCTTGAGGTCCTGGCCGAGCAGCTGCTCCTGCACGAGGCGGGTCCAGTCCTGGCGGCCCGCGCCACCCTGGAAGCCGAAGCCGCGGAGGTACTTCTGCTTGTCCGTGCCGATGTTGCGATAGCGCGGGATGTAGAAGCCGGTGGGGCGGCGGCCGGAGTAGTAGCGGTCTTCATGGCCTTCGACCATGGCGCGCGCGCCGGTGCCGAACATGTGATCCATGATGTTGTGGCCGAGCTCGCCGCTATCGTTGCCGAAGCCGTTGGGGAAGCGGGTCGAGGTCGAGTTCATCAGGATGTGCGCGGTGCCGAACGTCGACGCGCACATGAAGATGACCTTCGCGAAGTACTCGGTCTGGTGCCCCGTCTCCGCATCGAGCACGCGGACGCCCGTGGCCTTGCCTTTGTCGTTGTCGTAGATCAGCTCGTACACGATGGCGTTGGTCACCATCGTCATGTTGCCCGTGCGCTCGGCCGAGGGCAGGGTGGACGAGTTGCTGCTGAAGTAACCACCGAACGGGCAACCGCGCATGCACAGGTTGCGGTACTGGCAGGTGCCGCGCTGCGGGCTCTGGTCGTGCTTGAGCGGGGCCGAGAGGTTCGCGGTGCGGCCGATGATCAGCTTGCGGTTGAACTTGCTGTCCAGCTTGCCCTGGAAGTCTTTCTCGACGCAGTTGAGGTCCATCGGCGGCAGGAAGTTACCGTCCGGCAGCTGCGCCAGGTGATCGTTGTTGCCGCTCACGCCGATGAAGTGCTCGACGTGGTCGTACCACGGAGCGATGTCTTCGTAGCGGATCGGCCAGTCCACGCCCACGCCTTCCTTGCCGTTGGCCTCGAAATCCATCTGGCTCAGGCGATAGCTCTGCCTGCCCCACATCAGCGAGCGTCCGCCGACGTGGTAGCCGCGGAACCAGTCGAACGGCTTGGTTTCTTCATACGGGTTGTCGATGTCATCGACGAACCAGTGCTTGGTGGACTGGGTGATGCCGTAGAACGACGGGCGCGTGTGCTTCGGCCAGCGGGCCAGGTCTTCCTGGGTCGGCTCGTCGCCGTACGGGAGTTCCCACGGCGCCTTCATGGCCGTCGGGTAGTCGAGGTGCTTGACCATGGGGCCGCGGTCGAGCACGAGGGTCTTGAGGCCCTTCTCGGTCAGTTCCTTGGCGGCCCAGCCACCACTGACACCGGTACCGACGACGATAGCGTCGAATGTGTTCTTTTCCATGCGTGTTCCTCAGCGCAGCGGGCGCAGGTAATCGAAATCGACGCGCGCGGCGTCCAGGGAACTCATGCGGGCGAAGGGACCTTCCTGTTCGACGAAGCAATGCTTCAGTCCGGAAGCGTCCGCCGCTGCCATGATCGGTTTGTAATCGAGGGTGCCGCGGCCGAGTTCGGCGCCCGGGTAGTCCTTGGCGTTACCCGGCAGGAAATCCTTGGCGTGCATCAGCGGGATGCGGCCCGGGTTGGCCTTGAAGTAATCGACGGGGTTCTTGCCACCGGCATGGACCCAGCCACAGTCGAGTTCGAACTGCACGAGCTTGTGGTCGGTTTCCGCCAGCAGCACGTCGTAGTAGGTCTTGCCGCCGCCCACATCGGTAAATTCCGCGTGGTGGTTGTGGTATGCGTACTGCAGTCCGGCCTTCTTCGCCTTCGCAGCCAGTTCGTTCGCATGCGCCGCCACGCGCTTCGCGTCGTCGAGCGTGTAGGTCAGGTCGCCCGAACCGCCGCTCTCCTTCTGCATGATCGCCGGGAGCATGCTGCTGACGATGTACTTCGCGCCGAGCGTATGCGCGGCATCGATACCCTTCTCGAAGCCCATGCTGTCGAAATGCATGCTGGGGCAGGCGAGCCCGGCTTCCTTCAGCTGGTCACGCAGGGTTTCCGCCGTGCTGGTGACGATCGCCTCGATCTCGGTGTAACCGATCGACTTCAGCGTCTTGAGCGTGCCGAGCGGATCCTTCTGGTAGGCATCGAGCACCATGTAGAGCTGGATGCCGAGGCCCTTGCCCTTCGAGCCGGCGGCGAGGAGCTTGCCCGGCGCGCCGAGGCCCAGCCCAAGCGCGGTGCCGCACAGCGCCGAGCGCGTGAGGAACTGTCTGCGAGTGATCATGAAGCGTTATCCCGAATCAGTGGGTGCTGGCGACAGCAGCGGCAGTGGTGGTCCTGCGATCCTTGAAGAGCAGGACGAAGAGGGCGAAGACAAAGGCGGCAAAGGCGCCGGCGATGATCCAGATGCCGTGCCAGTCGTGCGTGCCGTCGCTGCGCGTATAGGTCTCGACGACGATGCCGGACAACCACGAACCGACGAACATGCCGAGGCCGTAGGTCAGGAAGGTGATGAGGCCCTGCGTGGCGGCGCGCAGTGCGGGCGGCGCTTCGCGGTCGATGTAGATCTGGCCCACCACGAAGAAGAAGTCGAAACAGACGCCGTGCAGGACGATGCCGAGCCAGAGCATCCACATCAGCTCGCCGGAGCCACCGAAGGCGAACATGCCGTAGCGCACGACCCAGGCGAGCATGCCGACGGCCAGCATCCACTTCACGCCGAGGCGGCGGAAGAACCAGGGGATGAGGAGCATGAAGAACAGCTCCGACATCTGGCCGCCGGTCATCTTGCCGGCGGCATTGACCACGCCAGCCTCGTTGAGGAACAGGTTGGTGAACGCGTAGTAGAACTGCAGCGGGATGCAGATCAGGAACGAGGCAAGGGCGAACACCGCCATCGAGCGCTCGCGGAGCAGGTGCAGCGATTCGAGCGGCAGGGCATGGCGCAGTTCGAAGCGCGAATTCCGCGCTAGCGGCGGCGTGGCAGGCAGGGTGAAGCAGTAGCCCGCCATCACGACCGAAAGCACGGCGGCGAGGAGCAGCGGCGATGCCGTGGCTTCCACGCCCCAGGCGCCGACCGCCAGGCCGACCAGGATCCAGCCGATGCTGCCGAACACGCGGATCGCACCGAACTCTTCCTGCGGATCACGGATGTGGCGCATGGCCAGCGAGGCGGTGAGGGCCAGCGTCGGCATGTAGCAGAGGCTGTAGGCCAGCAGCGGCACGTAGACCATCGCGAACGTGGTCTGCTGCGCCGCTACGGCGAGCAGGACGGCGCCGAGGAGATGCAGCAGGGTGAGCACGCGGCGCGTATCGAACAGGCGATCGGCGAGCAGGCCCACGAACAGCGGCGAGATGATCGCGCCGATGGCGGTGGTGCCAGCGACGGCGCCGATCTCCGTACCCGTGAAATGCAGGGTCTTGCCGAGCCAGGTGCCGACCGTGACGTACCACGCGCCCCAGATCCCGAACTCGAACAGCATCATGATTCTAAGGCGCCATTTCATCCGCGTTTCCTCGTGGTACGGGTGGATTCGAGAGGGTCGTCGATCGACTGCCAGACGCCGCCGGCGGCATGGCTCTTGAGCATGGCGTCCACGACCAGGCTATTGCGGTAGCCGTCGGCGAACGTGGGCAGGGCGGCTGGCTTCGTCGACGCGGTCGCGCCGCGACGGATCCAGTCGTACGCGTCGGCGATCACGTTGCGGAACGCATCCGCCCAGGCTTCCGGATGGCCTGCGGGCAGGTGGGCATAGCCGCGTGCGGCGGGATCGAGCAGCGACGGGTCGCGGGTCAGCACGGTGTTCGGCTTCGCCGCGTTGCCTATCCACAACTCGTTGGGCTGTTCCTGCCGCCAGGCGAGCGAGGCCTCGCGGCCGTTTACTTCCAGGCGCAGGTCGTTCTTGTGGCCGGGAAGCACCTGGCCCACGGTGACGCAGCCGCGCGCACCGTTGTCGAAACGCAGCAGCACGGTGGCGAGGTCTTCGCTGGTGATCTTGCGCTTCTGCGTGGCTTTCTTCGTCGCACCCGCAAAGGCCTTGGCCGAGGTGGCGGGCACTTCGCGCACGGGGACCACGGTGTGCAGGTCGGCCAGCACGGCGGTAATCCGCGCGCCGGTGACGTGCTCCGCCAGGTCGCACCAGTGCGAGCCGATGTCACCGAGCGCGGAGCTGGCACCGCCAAGCTTGGGGTCCAGGCGCCAGGTGTACGCGCGCTCATCGGTCAGCCAATCCTGCAGGTAGCAGCCGTGCACGAACACGCTGGGGCCGATCTTGCCCTTGGCGATCATCGCGCGCGCCTGCTGCACGAGCGGATAGCCGCGGTAGTTGAAGGTCACCACATGAGCAAGGTTGGCGCTGCGCGCGGCTTCGTAAAGCTCGCGGGCCTCCTGCATCGTGGCGGCCAGCGGCTTGTCGGAGATGACGTGCTTGCCGGCGCGCAGTGCCGCCAGCGAGACCTCGCGATGGAGATGGTTGGGCGTGGTGTTGTGGATCACCTGGACGGCGGGATCGGCCAGCAACGCCTGGTAGCTGCCGTAGGCCTGCGCGACACCGAGTTCCCGTGCGCGCTTGCGCGCGGATTCAAGGCTGGAGCCGGCAATGCCGACGATCTGGACGTTGCCCAGGCGGCGCACGGCGTCGAGGTGGTGCGCGGCGATGAAGCCGGGGCCTACGAGCCCCATGCCGAGTGATTTCATCGGTTTACCGTCCTGGCGCTTGTCGTGGTCGACTGGCCTGCCATTTATCCCCCGATGTACCTCCGCCCGCAAATGTATTCGATTACATTTCGCAGGGCATCGGCGTTGGATCGTGTCACATGGTTGGAAAGGTATAGCCCCATGGACCGCGCTGTCGCAGGGCGGTCCGAACATGCAAAGATATGTAACAGATGGATAAACGCCTACGCAACGATTTCATGTAATCCATTACATTGCGCTGCACAAAAGAGAGGGATGGATCACGTGAGTTCGGAGGGCGGCAAGCGGAAAAAGAAAGGCGTTCCGGCGAATGCTGCGCCGCAGCCTGTACGCGTGCGAACGGTGAAGGAGATCGCCGCGATCGCCAATGTGTCGGTCGCGACCGTGTCGCGTGCCCTCCAGCGTCCCGAGATCGTCAGCGAGGAAACGCGCCTGCGCATCCACGAGGTGGTCAAGCGCCTGGGCTACACGCCAAACGCGCTGGCGCGCAACCTGCGCACGGCGCGCACCCGGCTGATCGTGGCCCTGGTGCCGGACATCTCCAACCCGTTCTTTTCCGAGGTCATCCGCGGCATCGAGCAGGTCGCCTACGAGACTGGCTACTCGGTGCTGCTGGGCGAGACCCAGAGCAACCTGGTGCGCGAGCAGGCGTATGCCGACATGGTCGCCGCCCGCCAGGCGGATGGCATCGTCACGATGTTCCACCGCATACCGTCCATTCCGTTCGAAGGCCGGTTGCCGGTGGTGAACGCCTGCGAATACGTCAAGGACAGCGCGATCTCCAGCGTCTACATCGACAACGTCGCCGCAGCCACCAACGCGGTGGACTACCTGGTGACCCTGGGCCACCGCGATATCGCTTTCATCGCAGGGCCCGCCTCCAGTCCGATCTGCGTGGATCGCGAGCAGGGCTATCACCTTGCCCTGGAGCGGGCAGGGCTGACCTTCAATCCAGCGCTGAGCGCCGTGGGTGATTTCTCGATCGAAGCGGGCGAGCGTGCGATCGAGCTGTTCCTCTCGCAGGGCCATCCGTTCAGCGCGGTGTTCTGCTCCAACGACGAGATGGCGATCGGCGCGATGCGCGCACTGATCTCGCGGGGCCTGCGCGTACCGGAAGACGTCTCGGTGGTCGGCTTCGACGATATCCGTTTCTCGCGCTATACCTCGCCGTCGCTGACGACCGTGGCGCAGCCGAAGAATGCGCTGGGGCGCGAAGCGATGACCATGCTGATCGAACTGCTCAACGACCCCGAGGTACCGCCACGCAAGCGGGTGCTGTCCGCGGAGCTGGTCGTGCGCGGCTCTACCGGGCCGCGCAAGGATCGAGCTGCTTAGCAACGCGCCGGCGGCGTCAGCGCGCGGGGAACCGCCCCGTGCGCAAGGGATCCAGCAAGCCCTTCAGCCCGTTATGGTCGAGCTCGAGCGCCAGGGCGAGCAGGGTGCCCAACTGACCCTTCGGAAAGCCCTTGCGGGCATACCAGGCCAGATAGGCACCGGGAAGGTCGGCAATAAGCCGACCCTTGTACTTCCCGTACGGCATGGCGACCGTCACCAGGCTCTTGAGGTCTTCCGGCTTCAGAGCGTCCAGCCCGCACGGTAGTCGCGACGCAGGAACTGGTTGGCCTCCGGAATATTGGTGACCTGCATGTTCTGCGCATCGTACTCGATGCGATGGCCCGCCCGCAGGGAGACGATGCCGAGCAGCATCACTTCCGTCAGCTGCGCCGCGTACTCGAACGGCGACGTGGTCTTGCCCTTGCCCTTGCACGCATCGACCCAGTTCATTTCGTGTGAGGTCGTGATGCGCGTGTACTTCTGCGGCGGGGTGCCGACCGACTCCTGCAGGGACTGCGGTAGCAGGCGCGGGTTATCGCCGTAGGTTTCGTGCACCAGCTTGCCCTTGCTGCCGACGTACAGTGTGCCGCCGTCATGCATCTGGCCGGCACCCAGCGCTTCCAGTCCCGGCGGCAGCAGGTTGCCGTCGTACCAGGTGAGCCGCACCGGCGGCTTGTCGCCACGGGCGGGGAAGTCGTAGTACGTCATCGTGCCCGTGGGGTACGAGGCATTGTTGAACGGCGTCGAGACGGTTTCGATGGAGGTCGGGAAGCCGAGGTCCAGCGACCAGAACGGCGAATCGATCAGGTGTGCGCCCATGTCGCCGAGCGCGCCCATGCCCCAGTCGACCCAGCCACGCCAGTTGAATGGGTGATAGAGCGGGTGATAGTCGATTTCCGGGCCGGGGCCGAGGAAGAGATCCCATTCCAGGCCCTGCGGCTTCGGGTAATTGCCCGCCATGGCGTTGGCAAGTCGGGCGTTCACGGCGTCCATGTCCCAGCTCGTGGCCGAGGGCGCGGCCACGGGCTGCGGGCGCGGAATGCCCTGCGGCCAGTAGCCCAGCGGGCGGTTCGTCCAGGCATGGACTTCGCGCACTTCGCCGATCGCGCCGGCATCGATGTATTCGCGGATCAGGCGGGTGTCGTCCGTCGAATGGCCCTGGTTGCCCATCTGCGTGGCGAGCTTCGGGTTTTCCCGGGCCTTGCGGGCCATTTCGCGCGCTTCGAAGACCGACCAGGTCAGCGGCTTCTGCACGTAGACGTGCTTGCCGAGGGCCATCGCAGCGCTGGCGATCGTGGCGTGCAGGTGATCCGGGGTGGCGATGACCACCGCGTCGATATCCTTCCGCTCCTCGAGCATCCGGCGGAAATCGGTGTAGCGCTTGATCGAGTCGTACTTCTTCGCAAGCTGCTTGGTCAGGGCGATCTGCTGCTGGATCTCGAGGCGCCGCTTGGCGGTCGTCGCCTTGTCGAGCCGCGCCTGGGCCTGGCCGATGCCGTCGAACATCTTGCGGAAGTTTTTATCGGTGTAGCCCCAGTCCACGTCGCACAGGGCGACGATGTTCTCGCTCGCCAGGGCGCGGATGTTGTTGCCGCCCATCCCACCGACGCCGACGCCGGCGATGTTCAGGCGATCGCTGGGTGCCGTGTGGCCGACCCCGCCCAGCACATGGCGGGGCACGATGAGCAAGCCGGTAGCGGCAAGGGCCGTGCCGGCGAGGAAGTTGCGGCGGGAGAGTTTGATGTTCCCCTGAGTCTGGTCCGTTGCCTCCCCGGTGACTGGGGACGGCGTCTCGTTATCGAGCTTCGATTTGTCCGACATATGCGCTGCGATCTCCGTTTGGCTATCAGGAAGCGGTCGGGACGAAGCCCGGGTCCAGGAAGGCAGTTGGAGTTCATATCGCATATCGCTGCGAGATTCAATCGATCCAATAGCAGGGGGCACGATAGACTGGGGCCGGGAGTGCTACAGGGGAACGTCATGGTTCGGCAGCGCGTGGTGCTTATCGCCGATCTGGTCGGCACGGCCGTCTTTGCGATCGAAGGAGCGACTGCGGCGATCCATGCCGGGCTGGATCTGCTTGGCGTGCTGGTCCTTTCGTTCACCGTCGCATTGGGTGGCGGTGTTATCCGCGACCTGCTTATCGGGGCCACGCCACCCAACGCGCTGCGCGACTGGCGCTATCCGACGCTGGCTTTCGTCGCCGGGCTCGCCACGTTCCTGCTGCATGCGCAGATCGAAGCCGTGCCCATGATGTTCATGGTCACCCTTGATGCCGCAGGCCTCGCGCTGTTCGCCGTAGCCGGTGCGGAGAAGGCGATTGAATTCAACATCAGCTCGATCAGTGCCATCCTCATGGGTGCGGTCACTGGCTGCGGTGGTGGCGTTATCCGCGATGTGTTCCTTGCGCGGATACCGATGGTCCTGAATACGGATATCTATGCGAGTGCTGCGCTCGTGGGGGCAGCAGTTGTAGTGGCGGGGCGCCGCCTTGGCCTTGCGCCTTCTGTGGCGGCGTCGGCAGGTTTCATCGCCTGCTTCGCGGTGCGCATCCTTGCGTTCCGGTATGGGTGGCATTTGCCCAGGATCGTCGGCGCAGCCTAGGTGCGCTATCGAGCGAGACCATGGACGCCCAGGCTTCGGAACCGGAAGGGGGCGGTTGGAACAAGACTGTGAAAGAAGTCGCTGGCAGCATGCCCGATGCGTGGCGAAGCAACAGCACTTCAATCCATGTCTGAGAGGAGGTACCAGCGATGCCTACGATCACAACACCGGACGGCGTACAGATCTTCTACAAGGACTGGGGATCCGGCCAGCCGATTGTCTTCAGCCACGGCTGGCCCCTGTCGGCGGACGACTGGGATGCCCAGATGATGTACTTCCTTCACCGCGGTTACCGGGTGATCGCCCACGACCGGCGCGGGCACGGCCGCTCCGAGCAGGTCGCAACGGGCAATGACATGGATCATTGGGTCGCCGACCTCGCTGCCCTGACCGAACACCTCGGCCTCCGCGACGCCATCCACATCGGGCACTCCACCGGCGGCGGCGAGGTCGCGCGCTACGTCGCGCGGCACCAGGACCGGGTCGCCAAGGCGGTGCTGGTGGCCTCGTTGACGCCGAATATGTTGAAGACCGATGCGAACCCGGGCGGTCACCCGCAGGAGTGGTTCGACGAGGTGAGGGCAGGCATGCTCGGCAACCGGTCGGAGTTTTACCGGGCAGTCCCGGAGGGTCCGTTCTACGGATTCAACCGCCCCGGCGCCAAGCCATCTGAACCGGTGATCGCCAACTGGTGGCGGCAGGGCATGGCGGGTGGTGCCCACGCCCATTACGAGACCGTCGCCTCATGGCTGGAGGATTACACCGATGATCTGAAGAAGATCACCGTACCGGTGCTGGTCATGCATGGCGAGGACGACCAGATCGTGCCGTTCGCAAGTGCGGTGCCGCGTGCGGTCGACTTGCTTGCGAAGGGCTCGTTGAAGGCGTACCCGGGATTTCCACACGGCATGCTGACCACGCATGCGGATGTGCTTAATCCTGATCTTCTTGCGTTTATAAAGTCCTGACGGGGCGTAAGCCGGCCGATGCCGACGTCGCGGAAGTCCGAGTGGTGCATACCAGAAGTGTGCCACTCGAATTTCGTAGACAGCTGCACATCTCCTAACGTCCCGCTGCGCCGACCCTTCAAAGCTCGTCACCCAGTACAGGCGACGCATGCATGATGTATCCGCGACTGCGCACGGCACGGACGGGAAGTGTCTCGGCAGAGGCCCTGAAAACCTTGCTTCGAAGACGATGAATCGTCACCTCAAGCCGGTGGGGGTCAAATTCGCGAACGTCGCGCGCCAGCCGCTCGATGAGAGACATTCGCTCCACGGCACGCCCACGGCACTGGTAGAGCAGGGACATGATAAGACGCTCGTTCGTCGTAAGCGCGACTGCTACACCTCGCGCGGTTCGAAGCACCCAGCCGTCATCTTCCAGAAGCCAGTCCGGATCATCTGAAGCATTCGGAATACGCCGCGCCACACTGCGCAACGTCGCTGCCAATACGTCTCCAGGCACCGGTGTGACCAGATAAGCATCCGCGCCATCCTCAAGGACCATTACGTGGTCTTCGGTGCAATTCGCGGATGAGATGACGACGATGCCTGCCGTGCACACCTTCCGAAGACGCCTCAAAAGTCGACGCGTTTCCTTCGTCGCCGATCCTGTATCGAGTATCGCGATGTCGACATCGCGGTTGATCAGCGTTAATTCAAGAGCAGACGAACTCGTTACGACGCATACGGTAAAGCCACGGCCGCGGAGAACGGATGCCAGGGTTTGGCAGCGGGAAGTATGGCTACTCTGGAGCAAGGCGAGGGGGACGGACGAGCAGGGAGGCGATTGAGACATTTTCTCGCTGGCAGTCGGGTTCGTACGAAGCGCGAAACCTGATCACGTCGTTCGCGGGACAGAGCATGCGAGTAATTCGTTCACATGGGTATCGCCCGAACGAAGGCGGGCCTATCCCTCGAACGGGGGATGGTGGCACCAACCCATTCGCTCTCACGGTCGGAAGAAAGCTCACATCAACCTCTCGTTTTGACGTCCCCACAGTGAACGACTTAGGGAAGGACTCTCCTCTCGCACATTGGTTGAGCCTATGCTCCGTGGCTAACCATGTCGTGCGACCAATGAACAAGTACATTTACATTGAGTGCTCGAGGTGCGGGAAGCGCGGCAAGCTCGATGCCGATGGGATGGACCGTGGGGGCAGCATCGATCCCGTGGCGTTCTCTCCCCCAGAGGGCTTCCGGAAAGTGGCCCTGGGTCCAGACGCCGGCCAGGTCTTTCTGCTTTGCATCGTCTGCGGCGCTGCTGCGAGGCAGGGGTCTGCCGTGCACTGATGTGCCGGACGCCCCCGGGAGCCGGTGCACTACCCGCGACAAGTGCAACCAAACGAGGGCATGCTTCGCCAGCGACGCGGGCGGTGCCAGTCGCATAATGGTCCCGGGAGGGTATGCATCCAAACCGCGAGGCGATGCGTATAGAACGTAACCGACTGGTCACCATCAGGCGAGGCGCTGTGATAAGTGGCACGCTGAGAAGCGCGACCCGGACGCCGGGCCACCACTCCGATTCAGTGTGGTGGTGGGGTCTATGTCTGGCCCTGCTTTGCCTTTTCGCCGCTACGGCATCCGGTGAGCCCGCGCGGATGCCTGGCGAGATCGGCCTTAACCAACTCGAGTACTCGGTGATCACGGACGACCGATACCGACTCGAGGTATCACAGATGGCGCAAGACGCCGATGGCTTCATCTGGATGGGCACGCCAGGTGCGTTCCTACGCTTCGACGGAAGGGACTTTACCGAGCCCTTCCCTCAGCTCAATGCGTACCCGACCGTATTCACGGTGCTGTTGGGGCCCGGTCGGCGCATGGACGATGCGTGGTTAGGACATACGAGGTCGGGCGTCACGCACGTCGTCAACGGGAAGCTCATTCACTTCGAAGGCAACGGCTTGCCCACTGGAAGTGTGTTTGGCCTATTACGGGACCACGATGGCGTGGTGTGGGTGGCGACCACGACCGGCGTCGTGCGCTTCCTGCAGGGCCGATGGACCGCATTTCCACCATCGTACGGATACACAAAGCAGCACCCGGAGGGCATGGAGCAGAACGATCATGGTGATGTCGTTCTCCAGGACGCCGACCGGGGCATATTGATACTGCGCCGCGGGGCAGCAGCATTCACTCGGGGCACGGTCGAAGACTTCGTGCGCGCGAGTGCAAAATTTCCCGATACTGCGCAGTGGGAGCGATCCGGCCCCAGTGACGATGCACCGCTTTACTACGACCGGCATGGGTTTCTCTGGCACGCGGAGGACGCAGCGTTGGATCGCTGGCACTGGTCCGCGGGCAAGCCGATCGGTCTGCCCGATGTGCGCGAGTCCTTCGATCGGGGCAAGGGCAGTTCAAGCACGCTGTCCTTCAGCCTTCTTGAGGACGCCGAGCAGGATATCTGGGTGAGTACGACGAAAGGCATGGAGCGCTTTCGACGGCCTCATGTCACGCCAGTGCCGGTACCAGTCGACTATGCAATGGTGGCCGCCGCACCCGACGGGAGTGTATGGATCGCGAGCGCACTCAATCCGGTCTACAGGCGATCCCCTGACGGAACCATCGTGCCCGTACCCGGGCTTCCAAACGGCGTCACGGGGCTATATGCCGCGCCAGATGGCACCGTCTGGTTTGCCGGGATGAGCGGGTTACACATGTGGCGCCATGGGAACGTTACCAAGGTGGCACTACCTGAGGAGCTTGAAAGGGCCGGCTCACGCCTTCGGTCCATGGCGATGGATGCGAAGGGTGACCTCTGGCTGACAGCCACCACGTTCGGGCTCTACAGGTACTCAGGAGGGACTTGGCTTCGGATGAATGGGCGAAACGGCCTCGATAACGAGACACCGCTAGCTGTGGCAGCGTTGCCATCGGGAGATCTATGGATCACATACTCAGGGCAGCGAGGCGTGCGCCGTTCGACGGATGGCGTACACCGTACCGCTCTGGCATCCCCGCCGCTCGGCGAACTGATCGGGCCGGTTGCCCAGGATGGCGAGGGGCTTTGGATTGGCGCCACAAATGGCCTGATATGGGTGTATCGAGGAAAGGCATACCCCGTTCTGGTGCATGGTCCCGGCGTTATTCGCGGTATCGACGGTCTGGCGGTAACGGGTGAGCACGATCTGTGGCTCATGACCAGGTCGGGGCTCGTTCGCATCGTTGCCAGCGAACTTAAGGCGTTTTTTGCACACCCGGATAGACCGGTCCGCGTGATCAATTACGACAGCGGGGAACCGGCGACACTGGTCGGCGCCGCCGAACGCAGCATCAATTCCGTTGCGATCGACCGCGCCGGCACCGTCTGGCGCGCCTCGGCTGGGACCGCTGGGTCCATCGATCCGAGTTCCGCGATGTTGAATACCGTTTCCCCGAAACCAGTGATAGTGTCGCTGCAGGCTGACAATAAAGTCATCGGCACTTCCGGAGCTGTGCGACTCGCGCCGCTCACTCGCATGGTGCAGATAACTTACACGGCCCCCATGTTCCGCCATCCGGATCACGGTCGCTTTGAGTATCAATTGAATGGTGTTGATGACGCATGGCAGGATGCAGGTAACCGCCGTTCGGCGTTCTACACCAATCTGCCGCCGGGCGACTATCGGTTTCACGTGCGGGCTTACAACGAGGACGGGATTGGCGGAGCGGCGGAAGCCGTCGTTGCGTTCACAGTCGCCGCGGCGTGGTACCAGACTTATGTTTTTAAGATCCTGTGCGTCGTCACATTCCTCGGTCTCATCGCCTTTGCATGGCGGTGGCATCTCACCCGTGTGAGGGAGCGACTGCTCATCCGCGTCGATGAGCGTGAGCGTATCGCTCGAGACCTGCATGACACCCTATTGCAAGGAATACAGGGCCTGATCCTTCGATTCCATGCTATCCGGCAAGTCAGCGAGAAGCCCGAAACGCGCCAACTCTTCGATGACGCGCTGATGCGAGCCGACCAGGCTTTGGCCGAGGGGCGGGACAAGGTGTCGGCACTTCGTTCAACCGTCGACACATCGATGGACCTGGCGGAGGCGCTCATTAACGTGGGGGATGAGCTACGCCAGGACCGTGCCGTCGACTTCCGCCTGACGGTTCATGGTCGCCCGGTGCGGTTGGATATCGAATGTAGCGACGAGGTTTACCGTATCGCCCGGGAGTCTGTCATCAACGCCTTCCAGCACGGAAAGGCCACGCGCATTGACATCGACATTGAGTACGGCAAGCGCGTGTTCCAGATCATGGTTCGCGACGATGGCATCGGGTTCGACGAGATTTCAGCGGTGCGACTTGGACATTGGGGCCTTACCGGCATGCGCGAACGGGCAGAACGTATTCGCGCCGAGTTTGAAGTCAAATCGCATCCCAATGGCGGAACCGTCGTGACCCTGGCCGTACCCGCGCAACGGGCGTACCGCCGCCTCATTCCATGAGGAAGCCACGGCGTATGGCCAGCGCGGCGGCGTGAGTACGATCACGGGCGTTCAACTTGATCATGATGCGCTTCATGTGGGCCTTAACCGTTTCTTCCGTAACGCCCAATGCCTCGCCGACCTCCCGATTCGAGTTTCCTTCGGAAACCAGCGACAGGATCTCGACCTCGCGACGCGACAGGGTCTGGCCGGCCAGGCCTTGCGCAAGGTCAGCTGCCACCTCCGGGGGAATACGCATGCGTCCCGCGTGCACGCACCGGATCGTCTCCACCAGCTCGGAGCGAAGCATTCCTTTCAGGAGATATCCAGACGCTCCTGCCTTGAAAGCGCGGAGTGCCTGCACTTCGCCCTTATAGGTCGTCAGTACGATAACCCGAGCGCCAGGATCCTCACGCTTGATTGCCACGATGGCGTCAGCGCCATGCATGTCGGGAAGCTTCAGGTCCATGAGCGTGACATCGGGTCTGAGGCGCCTGTAGGCCTCAATGCCCTCCGCGCCAGACGCTGCCTCACCAACAACGACGCAGTCCGGCTCCACGGCCAGCACGGCGCCGATGCCCTCGCGCAGTAGCGCATGATCGTCTACCGTGAGTACGCGTATCTCGTTCATGCCAGCCTTCCTTACCCCCGTTGGGGTAGCAAATACTCCCCCGATTGCGGAACTGCAAGCGAAGCCGTGGGCGCGTAGTGTAAGACCAATGCTCACTCACCTTCCCTCGTATCCTGGCGGTGCCGCCGGCGTCGGCCTTCTGATCGCCCGGGTGGTGTTGGCAACCCTCGTATTACTGGTTTGCGCGGTGGCGGTGCGGCATGTCGAACTGTGGGGATGGGTTGTCGCCGGTGTGGCGGCACTACTGAATACGTGCGGTTTTCTCAGCCGATGGGCATGCGCACTGGCGGCGGCGTCGGTGTCTGTCCAGCTCGATACGCCGGTTATTTCGGGCGGCATGATGGGCGCGCTGGCTGTAGTAGGGACGGCGACAGCACTTTGCCTGCTCGGTCCCGGCGCTTACTCGGTCGACGCGATGCGGTTTGGGCGAAAAGTGTTCCGCCTGCGTAGCTGATGCCGACGCTATCCCTCGTCCGGGGGATGGGATTTGCCCGACTTGGGAATACCGAAACGGCAGCGAGCGTCCGAGGATGGGGCCAACGCAACAAGACGGTGGCCGCCATGAACATCACGGACCAGTCGATCCATCGGAGCGCCCCTCGCAGCCGCGCCAATAGGCAAGTGCCTGCGGCCATGCAGATCATGACCGAGGAACTGAGCGTCCACGTCGATCTGACCGCTGTCGCGCGTGCATGCCGCTTATCTGCAGTCACCTTGTCGCGGGCGTTTCGTCGTACGACGGGCATGCCACCGTTGCGCTGGCTGCGTGCTCGCCGCATCGAGCACGCGCTTTGCCTGATGACCGATCCGACGCTTTCACTCTCAGAAATCGCATACCGCTGCGGATTTTCTGATCAAAGCCACTTCACCCGTGTGTTCGCCGCGACGATGGGCCAGCCGCCCGGGTGCTGGCGGCGCGGGAAAGCTGACCTCGCTGCCTGACCGCAGTGCGTTGTTCCTGTGCCATCACTCAATCAGTCACGTCACGCCGGGAGATTGCAGCCATGCCAAGCCGTCCGCGTCACATCGCCCTGTACTGCGCCCTCGTCCTCGGCCTCGGGCTGGGGATAACCATTCCAGCGTTGACCGTATCCGCTCAGGAAGCGCTACCCGCCAAGCCCGACCTTACCCAAGGGCAGCAGTCACCTAACGACCTCGTCGGTGCCCTGCATACTGCCTTCGGAGAGCACCATGCTCGCGCGGTGCATACGAAGGGCGTGATGGTTGAAGGAACCTTCACCCCGGATCATGGCGCGGTGGCTTATACGTCTGCCCCTATCTTCTCGGGTGGACCGCTGCAGGTTAAAGCACGATTCTCCTTGTTCGCCGGTGTCCCCGACATCCCGGATACCGACAATGGCGCGGCGCCCACTGGCATTGCGATGCGGATCCTGGCCGCCGACGGCAGCTCCTACGATCTGGCCAGCGACCAGCACGATGGCTTCATCGTCGCCACGAGTGATGAATTCGCAACGTTCTTGCGCGCCGTCGGGGCGAGCGGTCCCGGTACCCCCCATCCGACGCCCGTAGAGCAATTTCTCGCAAAGCATCCCGAGTCGAAGCATTTCGTCGAGACGCTGACATCCCCGGCTTCGTACGCCACCGCGACGTTCTTCGGGATTAATTCGTTCAAGTGGACTAACGCGGGTGGAAAATCCTCATACGTCCGTTATCGCTACGTTCCCCGCGCGGGAGAGCATTACCTGAAGCCGGCGGAGTTGAAGGCCCAAGGGCCCAACTACCTGCAGGATGACATGGTTGCCCGCGTGAAGAAGGGGCCAGTGATTTTCGACTGGTATGCACAAATCGCGGAGCCGGGCGACAAGATCGAGAACCCCGCCATCGCCTGGCCGAATACTCGAAAGCTCGTGAAGTTGGGAACGTTCACGTTCGATCACCTGCCGGACGATCCAACGGCCGAAGACAAGCGCTTCACCGTTTTGGTGGGACAGCCACATCCGGGTATAGAGCCGGCTGATCCGATGCTCGTCCTGCGCAACAAGGCCTATCCACTCTCCTTCAAAGACCGTCAATAGCGATGTTGTACCGATCAGGAGTTTGACATGCGCATGGAATCGTACGCGCGTTGGCGCGCGGAGCCCCTGGCTGGTCGGCTCGGCCTGAGCCAGGGGCAGCTAGAGGGTCTGCCTGACGATTTCCTGATCGACGAACTGCGGACGCGCCTCCGCAGGGGGCCTGCCGCTTTCGCCTTTCTACCCCATAGTTTCCCCGCTGCAAGAGATAGTGATTATGCCGCTGTATCACTCCCCCCTCCCCCAAGGAGTGCTCGACCAAACCTTTGACTTCATCGTGTGCGGTGCAGGTCCCGCCGGATCAGTAATAGCTTCGCGCCTGTCCGAGAACGCTGGTGTACGCGTCCTGCTGCTAGAGGCAGGTGGCGACGATCTCGTCGACGATGTCTTGCTCCCGGGCCGCTGGCCCGCGAACCTTGGCTCGGAGCGCGACTGGAACTTCATTGCCTCGCCCAACCCCCATCTGGGTGGCAGGGCCATCCCGATGAATATGGGACGGGCGCTAGGCGGCGGATCCGCCATCAATGTGATGGTTTGGGCCCGCGGCCACCAGAACGATTGGGACGATTTCGCCGTCGAGTCAGGCGACGACGCGTGGAGCTACAAAAACGTCGTCGACATCTACCGCCGCATCGAGAGCTGGCAAGGCCCGGCGGATTCCCTGCGTCGTGGAACCCGGGGTCCGGTCCACGTGGAATCAGCACGCGACGCGCAGCCCATTGCGCATGCCATGGTCGATGGCGCCAAAGCCATGGGCATCCCCACGTTCGACAGCCCCAATGGCGAAATGATGGAGGGACGCGGTGGGGCTGCCATTAACGACCTCATCATTCGCAACGGCCGTCGATCGTCGATTTTTGAAGCCTATGTGCGCCCTAACCTGAATCGCCCTAACCTGATCGTCGCCACGGGCGTGCTTGTTCTGCGCGTCGTGTTCGAAGGGCAGCGGGCCGTCGCCACCGAAGTGCTGGTCGACGGGAAGCGGCACGTGATTCGCGCGACGACCGAAGTCATCCTCTCCATGGGTGCCGTCCACACGCCAAAGGTTCTCATGTATTCGGGTATCGGTCCCGAAGACGAACTGCGCCAGCACCAGATCCGTACGGTGGAGGTCTTACCTGGCGTCGGACGCAATCATCAGGACCACGTCGCCTTTGGCTGCATGTTCGGCTACAAGCATCCACAGGTCATTGGTAACGGTGGATCGGAGGCTACGTTGTACTGGAGCAGCGATGCACAGTTGCGATTGCCCGACATGTTCCACTGCCAGATCGAATTCCCAGTACCGAGCGCTGAAACGGCCGGCCCTCATGTCCCGGCGCATGGTTGGACCATGTTTGCCGGCCTCGCGCACCCCAAGAGTCGGGGAAGCCTTCACCTGACTGGTGCGTCGCCAACGGATCCGGTCCGCATCGAAGCCAACACGCTTTCGCATCCCGACGACATGGCCACGGCCCTGGCGAACATCGAGCTTTGCCGCGAGCTGGGAAGGCAATCGGCGTTTGACGACCTCGTCACGGGGGAAGTGATGCCTGGTTCGCTTGGCAAGGCGGAGATGGAGGAATATGCCCGGCGTGCGGCCGTGACCTACTGGCATCAGTCCTGCACCGCGCGCATGGGGCGCGACGCCCGGTCTGTGGTCGACAGCAAACTTCGCGTCTACGGGACCGAGAGATTGCGTGTCGCCGACGCCTCGATTTTTCCGCACGTGACCAGTGGAAACACGATGGCCCCCGCCACGGTCGTCGGCGAGCGCGCCGCGGATGAGATTCGCGCAGCATACCGGCTCTAACGAACGGACCTGGCGTTCAATCGAACGCCAGGTCCTGACCGTCGGGTAGCAAATAAACGAAGGTCCATTCATCGAAAGCGGCGATGCCCGCCCTCATCTCGGGAACGACACGCCAGCTGGTGCAGTCGACCTGGACCAAAGGTGAGCCTTCATCTGTACCGATCCATCGCACTGTCGCGAACAGGCCATCGCCGATGACCTCCAGACGGCCTTCGCGCGGCCCGGATGCTGGATCGGACATGGCATCGCCCAGGCGTACGGCAAGGCCATCACCGCGTAGCCCCGTGGCCATGACCATGGCGCCGATGCCACCCAGGTGGACTAGTTGCGTCCGCCGCTCGCCGGCTAGCACCATGCCGAGCGGCTCTTCGCCAACACGATGCTTAACGAGGACCATGTAGGTGGTTTGGGGGTGAAGCGGGGAAACGAAGATGTCACCAGGGCGAAGGCGGCCAGCGGCAGTGGTGCGAAGGTCGCGTAGTCTTGTGGTGATCATGGGCCACCTCGCCGCAGAGAGATGACTCCATTGCAACTTCTCCTGAAGCCAGGGTCTAGAACGCTCCGGTCGCTATTCGCGCTGTGATGCTATCTAACGTTGCCAGCACGGCGCGCCCGACGTTGCACGTAGAGGACCTGATCAGCACGAGCCAACGTTCGCTCAGCGGACTCGCCCGGTGCGTGCGCCGCAGCGCCGAGGGTGAAGCCACAGGGCGCCGATGCAGCATCAGAGGCAAGGCGTGTAGCGAGCATGCCGGCTGCATCCTCATCGACTTCCGGCATCAGTATCAGGAATTCATCGCCACCCATGCGCACGACGCGGTCGTCCGGGCGCGTATGCCGAAGGAAAAATGCCGCCATCTGCACCAGGACCTCATCCCCCCGGTCGTGCCCGAAGGTGTCATTGATGGCCTTGAAGTGATCGAGATCCACCATCACGCAGGCCCAGCGCATATCGCGCCCTTCGCCCTGCGTGAATTCCGCTAGATAGCGCCTGTTGTAACAGCCGGTGAGTGCGTCTCGTATCGACCATTCCCTGAGTTGCTCTTCCTGCTGGACCTGATCGGTGATGTCTTGCGCGTGACCCAGGACGCAGGTCTCACCATCCAGGGTGTCAAGGACGTTGTGGTACTGCCAGATCCGGATGCTTCCGTCAGCGGCAATGAACCTGAGTCTGCCCGCATCGCTGCCTCGTGCGGCAATGCGAGACAAGTACCTCTCTACTCCGCGTGCATCCTGTCCAGGCATCAGGTCAGCAATGCTCCGTCCAACGAGTTCGGCTTCGGCAAATCCCAGTGAGCGGCACGCCGACGGATTAACGGAACGGAGTATTCCGCTCAGGTCGTGTGTGCAGATAAGGCCGAGGCTATAGGTGAAGAGACTCCGGAAGCGGCGCTCGCTTGCGATCAGCGCATCAATATCCCGGCGTCGGTCGGTGATGTCCTGAAACGCACCGATCAGACAGGACGGCCGGCCATCCTGTTCTTCGGGGGCGCCCTGGGCGCGCACCCATATATGTCGACCCTGCGCCGTCGTCAACGGCAGCTCCAGGTCCCAGCTCTCCTTGAATTCGATGCCGCGCATCACAGCCGCCTCGAGAACGGCCCTAACCTCGGGCTCGTAATATGCGATGGCTTCGTCGAGCGTGGGACGATGCTCGGGCGGACGATCGTGGATGCGGCAGGTTTCCGCAGTCCAGGTGAGGGTGCCATCGGCCAGGTCCAGCTTCCATCCGCCTACGCCGGCCACCCGCCCGATACGGTCGAGGAACCGCTCCGCCTCGGCGAGGCGATCTTGGACATTCGCATCCGGGGAAGGGGCGAGAGTGTCTGCAGAAGGGGCTTGCCCCACTTCGCTAGACCCTGGCGTCATGACCTGTCCTTTCGCTCGATGGGGCGAAAACGCCCGGGAAGTCTTCGTCCAGACTCCGCGCGGCGACCGGCACCTATGCTTACCCCCAGCCGCGCGAGCTGCTGGCCACCCCCCATCATAGAGCTACCAGCCTGCG
The DNA here is from genome assembly GCF_055584245.1 of Luteibacter sp. NPDC104163. Lineage (NCBI taxonomy): Bacteria > Pseudomonadati > Pseudomonadota > Gammaproteobacteria > Lysobacterales > Rhodanobacteraceae > Luteibacter > Luteibacter sp. NPDC104163. The sequence goes on along the minus strand of NZ_JBVJMK010000009.1, from coordinate 98,059 downwards.
TCGTCGCTCACGCTTCCTCTCAATGAGGTGGCGTGCTTGTCCAGCGGGGCACCCGCCATCGGAATGACAGATACGTCATTGAGGGTGCGTCCCAGGACACACTACGGCGCTAAAGGCCGCTGCCACGTCAATCCTGCGGGCTGGTGCAGGCAGCGTAGCGGGCGCCCTCCACCTGCGTAACCTCGCCGCGGCCTTCGACCGTGACGCTGCCGGTGTAGTGCTTGGCGCTATCGAAAGCCACGTGTGCCGAAGCCTTCGTGCCCGTCTTGCAGGTGAGGTTCCATGCCAGCGACGTACTGCGGCGTTGCTGGTCCGTGGCGGTGCACTCGCCCTCCGCGGGCGTCCACGCGGCGAACGTGGTCCAGGGGTCGGCACCTTCATCGACGCAATGCCAATGCACCTCGGGTGAGCTTGCCTTTCCGTTGACCACGTGTCGGAACAGGATCTTCCACAAGCCGGGCATGGCACCGAAGTCACCGGGATCCGCGCGTACCGGTGTGATCGCCATCATGGCGAGGGCAAACGCGGCGACGGCAAGCGGGGTGAGCAGGAAACGCTTCAACATGATTCGACTCCTTGCAACACGAAAACCCTGCCCGCTTTCGCGGGCAGGGTCGTTATCGAATGAACCGTGTGCGATCAGTCGGCGACCGCGGCGGTGTCGCTGACATCCTTCCTGGTGAAGTTGAACATATCCATGAGGTTGCCGATGGCCGGCGCATTCACCGGCACATACGGATGCTCGCGGAACGACACCGGGTTAGGCAGGTTGTCGCGGCTGCGGGCGGAGATCTGATCCTTCAGGTTCCAGTTGGCCTCGACGAATTTGTCGAACGAGACATGGTCGTAATACGTGTGCACGACCTTGCCGCCCTGCGAGTACTTCGACACCACCAGCAGCGGGATGCGCGTGCCGTCGCCGAAGAAGTCGATCGGCTGGATGTAGCCAGAATCGTAATAGCCACCACCTTCATCGAAGGTCACCATGATCACGGTGTCGTCCCACACCTTCGGATTTGCCTTGGCCATCTCGACGATCTTGCGCACGTAGCCTTCGAACAGGTCGAGCTTCGACGAGGCCGGATGACCATCGAGGATGCCATCCGGCTTGGCGATGGAAACGGCCGGCAGCGTGTCGTTCTGGATGTCGTCGTACAGGTCGTTGATGTCCTGGTTCTTGGCGCGCAGTTCCGGGTCGGTCATGACCTGCGTGGAGTACAGGAACGGATCGCAGATGTTGCAGAAGGTGCCGGCCTCGCCGTCTTCCTTGCCGCCACCGAAGCCTTCGCCATAGTACTTCCAGGAAACCTTGTGCTTCTCCAGCAGCAGCGCGAGGTTTTCCTGCGTGGTCGGCGGGATAGTGAACTGGTCGGCGCCCAGCGGAGCCGGCGTACCGTCACCCATATAGCCAGGGTTGTAGTTGTTCACGAGGTAATAGGCCTTGGCCTTGCAGTCCGTACCCTTGAACGTCAGGTAGGGCAGCGAGCGAAGGTAGTTCTTGATCTGCTTCACGCCCGGCTGGCTTTCGTCGGCGCACTCGACGTACGAACCACCACCGTAGCCATCCTGCACCCACCAGTTGTTGGTACCGAATTGCGAATCCGGATTTTCGATCTGGTTTTCCGGCGGGGTGGCGGGATTGCCATTGGCGTCGGCGTAATAGATCAGCGTGCCATAGCCAAGCATGATGTGGTTGGCACCCGTGCCGCCCATCACCGACTGGTGGAAGTTGTCGCTCAGCGCATACTTCTGGGCCAGCTCCTTGAAGTAAGGCGCATCGCCCTGGGCCATGTTCAGGAACTGCATGGCGGTGGAGCCTTCACCGGTGGTCTGGTCGTTGAAGTTCGCCGGCAGCGGAGCGCCGTTGTTGCCCGCGCCCATGGTGGTTTCGACCCAGGGGAACAGATCGTTGCGACAACCGCTCGGGTTTGCCGCCGTGGCTGCCTTGGTATCGCAATCCAGCTGCTGCCACATCTGGAAGAAGCGATGCACGGGGCTGTTGGCATAGGCGTCGTAGCTGATCGACGCATGCATGTCGACCGGCGCATTGGGGAGCGTGGCCGGGAAACGGGTATCGACCACGCCGTTGGGCAGGCCCGTGCCGCCGGCGGCGAGCATGTCGTAGGCGTCATCGGGCAGGGCCGGTTCGAGCGCCTGCGCCTGCGCTGCAGAAGCAAAAGGTGCCGCGGTGGGTGCGCCACCGGTGTTCATCTGCGGAAGCGTCTTGTACTTGCCGGCTTTCTTCGGCGACATATCGAACTTGCCGGTGCTCGAGGCCATGAACTGCCTGGCGAGTTCCACGTTCGGACCCGGCGTGCCGTCGGCATTGACGATGCCCTTGGACAGCAGGTTATCCACCGACTGGCCCTTCGGCGCGGTGTAGGTGCCATAAACGTGATCGAACGTGCGGTTCTCACCGATCAGCAGGATGACATGCTTGATCGGGGTGACGGTGTTGTTGCTGTTGTCCTGGCCGCGCGGCGGCTTGTGCAGTACAACGACGCCGCCGGGGAGGCCGGGCTGGTTCTTGAAGGGAGCCACGGGCACGTTCTTGCGGAACTGCGCGTCGTGGTCGGGCGGAACGGTGTCCTGGGCGCTGACGAAGCCGGCGAGGCCGACAGAAAGCGCACCAATCAACAACGGCGACAGCCGTGTGCGGCGCAACCAAGTAACCATGTTCGGATTTCTCCCTACTGGAAGTCTTCCCCCTGATGCTTATCGACGTAGGTTTTGGTTGACCCGTCGACCGCCGTGAGCATCTGCCCCGCATATGACGAATCGTTGGCATGGCGGCGACAATGCGCGAGGACGTGATGACGTTAACGTGTCAACGCAAGATATTGCGAACAATGGTTCCCGTCGCCGCAAGAAAGGGTTGGACGGCTCACACCAGTTCGTAAGGACGCATCATTTCGTTGTCTTCGTGCTCGAGGTAATGGCAGTGCCAGACGTATTTGCCTGGCTCGCCGTCGAAGCGCGTGATGATGCGGGTGACCATCCCGGGGTCGCAACGCACGGTGTCTTTCCACCCGGCTTCATGCGCGGCGGGTGGAATCGCCGGCCCGGTGAACTTCAGCTCCTTGCGGGCGTTCCACGCGAAGAGATCGAACGGACGGCGCTCCAGTACCTGGAAGCGCACAAGGTGCAGGTGGATGGGATGGGCGTCGCCCGTCACGTTGACGAACGTCCAGGTTTCAACCGTGCCTTTTTTTGGCTTTTCACTGATGGGATCACTCCACATCTTTCCATCAAGCAGCATCGTCATTGGGTTGCCGCCCGAATCGTCCTGCTCGCCCAGTGCAAGCACGCGGTCCTGCACCGCCGTAGCCGGATCGATGCGCTGGACCGGCCGCAATGCGGCAGGTACCACCGAGGTATCGCGGCGGCCTTTGGCGCGAACGCGGAACTCGACGATACCGTCGGCCTGGTGGCGTAGCTGCACCGACTGGCCTGCATAGGCACTGAAGTCGACGATCACCTCGGCACGTTCGGCCGGATAGAGTTCGATGTTCAGGCGATCTGTGGGTGCGGCCAGCAACCCTTGGTCGCTGCCGATCTGCTGGAAGGGCTTGCCGTGTGACAGCGAGAGGTTGAAGAAGCTGGTATTGGCTACGTTGGTTAAACGAAAGCGGTAGCGGCGCGGCTCGACTTCGAGATACGGATACAGCTTGCCGTTGCAGAGCACCGCGTCGCCGCGGCATTCGGACACCCAGGGTGCCTCGGGATCGTCCGAAACCGGGTAATAGAGCTTGCCGCTTTTCGCGAGCAGGCGGTCGTAGAGCATCAACGGAATGTCGAACTCGCCCGAGGGCAACCCGAGGGCTCGCTCCTCTTCATCGTGCACATGGAAGCTGCCGAACAGGCCGGCGTAGATGTTCAGCCGCGTAATGCCCATGGCGTGATCGTGGTACCACAGGGTGGTGGCGTCCTGGTCGCCCGGGTAAAGGGCAGTCAGCGACTTACCGGGCACGTACCAGTCTTCAGGCCAACCGTCGTTCGGCGCGGAGACGCGCGCACCGTGCACATGGGTGATGGTGCGAACCTCGGGCTTGGATTTCTCCGCGCCGTGAATACCGTGATCGATAGGCAGGAAATGCCGGGTAGGGAGTTCATTGGCCCATTCCACCAGCACCGGCTCGCCACGGCGCGTCACGATCGTGGGACCCGGCGTGGATCCCGCGTAACCCCATTGCGGTGTCGGCGGCAGATCGCGGTGCACCCTGGCACTGAATGCCTGCATTGGCATGCGGTAGAACGGCAGTTGCCGGCTTCCGAATGCGGCGTGGGTACGTTTGCCCGTGGGTATGGCGATCGGTGGCACGGGCAGGGGATCCACGAACTTCGCCATGGTCACCGGGTTCACCAGCGGCACGTTCGGCGCGGCCAGGCCCGGCATGGCCATGCGTTGCTTCATCGGCATGGCCATCGGCATCTCCATTGCCTGGGCTACCCGCAAGGTATCGACGAAGACGCATGCGCCGGCTAAGCCGCCAGCGACGCCCAGGAAACGGCGTCGGGAGTTATCCATGGGAAGTTATCGTTGGTTGCCTGTCGAGCAATCGAACGTAGGTCGGGTGGATGACAAAGATGTTTCAATGCGTTCTGGTCAGCAGCGCGTGGAAGCCACACGACTAACGCGGCATTTTCACCGAGCCGTGGCCGGCGTGGCGTAGGCGTGGTCCCCTATCGCATCGACCATGCGAGGATGAGGCCGACAGGAAGCAACAGCCAAAGCACCACGCCCAGACACCCACGCGATTGACTTGGCATCCCGCGAGCTTCGTGCGGCCGCCGCGGCTGCGTCGCCAGCCACGCCCTATGGCATGGGCCGCAGTAGAAGCGTTCCTTGCCCATTCGCCACGCGCCGATGGTGCGGTGGTCGTGTGGGAAGGTCTTTCGGCAACGGGCGCAGTTGTAGTATGTGCTCTCCGGACGTCTCGGTCGTCGAAGGAATCTCGCGAGGGAGAACGCGACGACCACCGCGATGACCAGATAGGGCGCTACGCTCTCCATGTGATACGAATCCCCAGGGTCCGATAGTGGCAGCGGCACCGGCTGCGCGGTGCCGGATGCTATGCGAGCCAGCTCGTGGCCCGGCGTGGGCGCATTAAATCGCGAGTTTCCTCTGTGGCGCCAGTCGTGTCACGCCGGACGGTTTATCCAACTGTTCGAAAGGGACTTCAAGATGTTTGACGGTATAGCGACTTAATCCGTCGCCTAAGGAGATGTGGGCTCCTTCGGCGCGCTGGCTGTGGCGTTCATCGTCACCGGAATGTCCAGATAACTGCCCGGTAGCCAGCTCAGGGTCAACGGCGTGCCAGCATCGGCCGCGGTTTCATCGCTAACCGGCTTGCCGCTGCCCATGTTGATCGAGGACCCGGGGTCCTTGACCACGGAGACCACTGCGACCAGACGGCTACCCGGCTCGAACAGGCGACTGGTCGTCCGCCCATTGGTGAATGTTAGTGTTGTCGGCTTGCCCGGGCTCAGCAGTTGACGGTGCGAGCGGTCGCCGATGTAGCTGGCACGGGCGAGGTAGGACGACAGCGCGAAGTACGTGCCGTCGGCCTTCTTCTCGTACAGCTGGATCGCCACATCAAAGTCGCGCTTGTTGGTGACCACCTGCAGCGAGCCGCTGAACAGGCCACTGATCTCGGTGCCTGGCGCCAGGGGTTCGCTGGTGAAGACCAGGCCGTTGCGGTCGTCGATCGCTGGATCGGGGGCATCATCGGCAGGGAGGTCGTCGCGCCTGGCCAGGTCGACGGTCAGCAGGGACGGCTGTTTCGACGGCTGGTCCGCGAGGGAAAGCGCCTTTCCGTCATTGGCCAGGTAAAAGCGACGACGGCCGGCGGACATGGCCTCGATGGTGGGCGCGTGCTTCCACACATTCGCGCCCATTACCTCGTAGTTGATCCTGTCGGCGAGCAGCGCAGGCTTCGGTGCGCCGCGGAACACGTAGTCGAACCACTGGTAGCGGATATCCCGGCTGATGTCCTGCTTCGCCACCGGATCGATGGCATAGCCATGAATCACCGGCGATGCCCGACGCTGGGCGCCCACGTGATCCCATGGGCCGATCAACAGGTAGTGCTCGGCCTTCGGGTTGTAGCGATGGTGTTCGCGCACGTAATACAGCGCGCCGATCTGGCCGCCGTCGAAATAGCCCGTCGTGGTCAGCACCGGGATGTCGATGTCGGCGAACTCACGGCCGTACGGAATCATCGCCTGCCAGTAGGCATCGTACGAAGGATGGTCGAGCCAGCGCTGGAAGATCGGGTTGGGCACGCCGTTCAAGGCATCCAGCTCGCGAAACGCGCGGCCGCTCTGGTACCAGCGGCGGTATAGATCGTTCCAGTGCTTGCGGTCGCCATAGCGGGTCTCGTCAAGGTCCTTGCCGCTGGTCGTGTACGGCACCCAGGAGTACACGAAGGTCCACGACACGTTTCCTTCCATCGGAACGTCGATGCCCGGCGCCACGGTGACCGATGGCATCAGCGCGCGCAGCGCCTTCGGCCTGTGCTTCGCCGCTGCCCACTGGGTGAACCCGTTATAGCTGCCGCCGTACATGCCGACCCGACCGTCGCTCCAGGGCTGCTTCGCGATCCAGTCAATCACCGCGTCGGCGTCCACCCCGTCGTATTCGTAGGGCGTGGCGCGATCGGGGCTAAGGCCCTTGCCGCGCGAGTAGCCGACCACCGCCGCATAGCCGTGCGCGGCAGTGAGACGCAGCTCGGTCGTCGACCACCATTCGTTCGCGTAGATGGTGAAGCCGAGCAACGTGGGCAGTCGTGCGCCGTGCTTCTTCGGCAGCATGAGCATGGCCTCGACCTGGGCGCCGTCGGGCGTCTTCACCAGCACCGGCGCGTGCAGTTCGTAGCGGCGGGCATCGTCCTCGGCGATCAGCGCGTCGGTGAAGGGGCGATAGGCGGTGTAGGACTCGGCAAGTTCATAGGCCTTGAGCAACGCGACCGCATGCGCGACGTCGATGGACGTCTTGCCGCTCTGAGCATCGCGCAATCGGGTGTAGTCGGCGCGTAGCGCCTCGGGTTGCGGGCCGTAAGGCTCCAGAGCCGAGCCGAAGCCGGCGATGACCTGCGACGCCAGGACATCGTCCCACTTGGCGGACATGTCGCGGAAGGCGCGGGCGAAGGCGTCGCCGAAGCTCAGGTGTTCGGAGGCCTCGAGCCGCCTGGCTCGCGCGTAGAGCTGGAAGCGGATCGCCGGCGCCGCGTCGAGAGGCCTGGGCCCGGCCAGCCTTCGCGCAATCAGCTCGGCGAGGCTGCCCTCGGCGTCGCCGTAGCGACCGGCGGCCAGCTGCAACTGGGCGAGGGTGTCGAGTTGGGTATCCGGGTCGTCGTCGCGCCAGACCGCAATGGTCTGGGTCGCCAGGTCACGCTCGGCTCCGCCGGTAGCGTCCGCACGCCAGGCCAGGGCGGCCGGCGGCGCGGCCCACGCGGGGAGGCTGGATAAGGCGAGCATAACGCCGAGCAGCAAGACCCTTCGCATGAGGAACACTCCGCTGGATTGCTGTCGATGATGCCAGTCTCTCGCTTGGGGCGAGGAGTGCCGTCAGGCATGGAGTCCAAGGTGGTCCGGGAACACGATCTACGCCTTAATGCCGCGCGGTAGAATGGCTCTGCATGGTCAAGAAAGCCCTTACCGCGAGCGATGCGCCGAACGTCGATAGCCTCCGGCCCGTATCGACGAGCCAAAAATCCTTCCATACGCTGGTGACAAGGATCAAGGAGCGGCGCGCCACGCTGGCTGACTGGGAAGCGTACCGACTCGAGTTCAACCGGAAGTACAACGGTGAACTCGCGCCGCGGCGCCATAAGCTGGATGAGGTTCGCTCTCAGCTTATTCAGCGGCTCGACCAATCGCACGATATGAGGGAGCTCACCAAGGCCGAGCGAAGGATCGTCGCGGAGCTCATCACGCACTTCGCCGATCAGGTGCTCATGTGGGTGGATGATCCCGTCGTCGCGGAGATCCACGGACGCTACAACGCGTCACCTCGTTCGGACGTAGCGAACGTTCCGGTGGAGCATAAGCCCACGTACCACCAGGTGCCTGCCGACGACCTTACCGAGGACGTCGATGCGAGCTCACCTGAGGAGGCTATGCGGCGAATTCAGGAGCAGCTCGACGAGCATGAGCGCCGCGAAGAACAGCAGCGCCAGGCGCGCGAGGACGCTCAGGCCGGACGCAGGAAGGCGCAAGGGCGTAAGGCAACCAGGGAGCGTGCACAGGCCGAGAAAGATGAAGCCCATGTTTCGCTTCGGGAGGTTTACCGCAAGCTCGTAAGCGCGTTGCATCCCGATCGCGAGGCCGACCCGGTCGAGCGCGCCCGGAAGGCGGCGCTAATGCAGCGGGTCAATCGCGCATATGCGGGTCGAAGCCTGCTTGAGTTGCCGGAGATCCAGCTTGAGCTGGAGCACATCGATCAGGCCGCGATCGATAGCGTGAGCGCAGAACGCCTCAAGCGATGGAACGCGGTTCTCAAGGAACAACTCCGCGAGCTCGACCAGGAGTTGCTCGAGGTGGATTCGGAATTTCAGATGCGCTGCGGACTAAAGCCGGCCGGGAAGACTTCGCCAAAGATTATTAAGCGCGCGCTCAATGAATACCTTGCCGATGTGAACAGCTTCATCCAGCTGTTCGAGCGAGACCTCAGTGTGTTCGACGATATCGAGCGACTTAAGCCGTGGCTTAGGGAAATGAAGTCGCACTTGCAGTCACATTTGACGTAGCAGAGCGCAATGGTGGGCCCACCAGGATTCGAACCTGGAACCAAGGGATTATGAGTCCCCTGCTCTAACCGTTGAGCTATAGGCCCCCTGCGGGACGGGGGAGTGTACCGAATCGCTGTAGCGGCTGGCGCGCTAGCCGCGAACCGATCTCGCACGGATTGATACCCGGTCGCCGGCCAGCCCGTTACCTTCTTAGGGTAAACTGTCCGTTTTTTAGCGACTTAGCATGCAGCAAAGCCCTCCACGAGCGGCTATCCGCGGATCGACCTTCGTGCGCCTGCTGGCGCGCCTGGGGGAGGTCGACGCGGGCCAGCCTGGCGGTTCCCTGCCGGACCGGCTGAGCCAATGGCTCAGCTGGACGCAGTCGATCGCCCTCTCGTCGGCGCTGGATGGCAAGGTCGCCCCGCTCGATGAACCTCCGCAGGGCGAAATGCCCAACGACGCCCTGCTGGCCGGTGCCCGTGCGGCGCTGGTCGAGGCGATCACCGATGAGCAGGCTTGGGGCCGTGCCCGGAGCCGGGCTATCGCCCGGGCTGGTGCCGTGGAGGGCGATCCCGACCACAAGGTCGATTACTCCGCCCTCCGCGAGCGCTACCTGCTGATGCAACGCTCGATTCAGGGCACCACCGGCAAGCTGCGTGGTGAGCTCCGGGACCATCTGGCCATGGCCTCGCCCGAGCTGGCGCGGCTGGCCGAGGTGGATGGGGTGATGGAAGGGGCGCTGAGCCCGCGCGAGCAACGCCTGCTGGGCGGTGTGCCCGCGCTGCTCGAAGCACGTTTTGAAAAGGCGAGGAAGGCTGCGGAAGAGGGCGCCGGTACCACGGGTATCTGGCTCGATCTTTTCATCCGCGAGATGCAGGACATCCTGCTCGCTGAACTCGATGTACGTTTTCAACCGCTGGAAGGGCTGCTCGCCGCCCTTCACGGCTCATAACTGGTAAGTCATGCGCAGAAATTTCCTCCACTTCGCCGTGTTCGTGGCCGGCCTCGCCATCGTGTGCTGGGTCGGTATCGGCTACGTTGGCTCGAATCCGCTGGGTGCGCTGGTCGCCGCCCTCATCGCGCTGGGTTACCTCGCGGGTGCGATCGAGCTCTTCCGCTATCGCCAGGCGACGGCATCGCTCGATGCGGCCGCCGCGGATCTGAGCACGACGCCGGCGAGCCTCGCGGAATGGCTGGGCAAACTTCACCCGAGCCTGCGCCATGGCGTACGCCTGCGTGTCGAAGGTGAGCGTGCGACGCTCCCTGCGCCCGCGTTGACGCCGTACCTCGTCGGCCTGCTGGTGCTGCTCGGCATGCTCGGCACCTTGCTCGGCATGATGGCGACGCTGCGCGGCACGGGTATCGCCCTGGAAAGCGCGACCGACCTGCAGGCCATCCGCGGCTCGCTGGCCGCGCCGGTGAAGGGTCTTGGCTTCGCGTTCGGCACCTCGATCGCCGGTGTCGCCACCTCGGCCATGCTCGGCCTGCTATCCGCGCTGGCGCGTCGCGAGCGCATGGCCGCCGTCCAGTCGCTCGACCTCAAGGCCGCGACCACGCTGCGCGTGTTCTCGCAGGCCCACCAGCGCGAGGAATCGTTCCGCCTGCTCCAGCAGCAGACCGAACTCATGCCCGCACTCATCGATCGCCTTCAGTCGATGATGGCCACCATCGAGACGCAGAACGCGAGCACCGGCCAGCGCCACGCGGATAGCCAGGATGCTTTCCACAGCAAGGCTGAGGCGACGTTCGCGCGCCTTGCGTCGTCGGTGGAGCAGTCGTTGAAGGAAGGCGTTGCGGATAGCGCGCGTGCTGCCAGCGCGGCATTGCAGCCGATCTTTGAAACGACGATGGCGGGCATCGCACGCGAGACCGCGGCGTTGCACGACAGCGTCAATAAGGCGGTCGAACGCCAGCTCGACGGCATCACCGCGGGCTTCGCGAACACGACCACGAGCGTCACCGCGGCCTGGAGCGAAGCGCTCGCTACGCAGCGCAAGGCCAGCGAAGCGCAGGCGCAGGACCTTCGCGGTGCGCTCGAAGCGTTCACGTCGGGCTTCGAGCAGCGCTCGGCCACGATGGTAGACACGGTCGCCACGCGCTTCGACGCGACGGCGAAGGCATCGAGCGACGCTTCCACCGAGGCCCTTGCCCGGCACATCGATGCCGTCGAAGGCCTTGTCGCGAAGCAGGCGACGACGAACGAAGCCCTTGTCGCCCGCCACGAGCAGACCATGGACACCGCCTCGAAGGCCTTCACCGAGCAGGCCGCTGCGCTGGTCGACACGGTGCAGAAGGCGCACGGCGAGCTGCAGGCCACGCTCGTCGCCCGCGACAGCGAGCGCCTCACGGCTTGGACGGATGCGCTGCAGGGCATGTCCTCCGCGCTCGCCGCTGACTGGAAGAAGACGGGCGAAGACGCCGCCGCGCTCTGGAAGCGCGCTGGTGAGGAAGCTACTTCGCAGTGGACCCGTGCCGGCGACGACGCCATCGCCCAGTGGAATCGTGCCGGTGATGATGCCGTCGCCCAGTGGAACCGCGCAGGCGGTGAAGCCATGGCGCACTGGAAAGAGGCGGGTGAAGCGTCCGCGGCACAGCAGGCCGCGATGCGCGAGGCACTGGCGAAGACTGCCAGCGACATCACCGCGCAGTCGCAGGAACACGCCAGCGCCACCATCGCCGAGATTTCCCGCCTCGTCGATGCCGCATCGGAAGCGCCCAAGGCGGCTGCCGATGTCGTCGCTGAGCTGCGCGAAAAGCTTTCCGAGAGCATGGTGCGCGACACGGCCACGCTGGAAGAGCGCAGCCGCCTGCTCGAAACCGTCGAGACGCTGCTCAGTGCGGTGAACCACGCGTCGACCGAACAGCGCGCCGCCATCGATGGCCTGGTCACGACCTCGGCCGAGCTTCTCGAGCGTGTCGGTACGCGCTTCATCGAACAGGTGGAAGGCGAGACCGGCAAGCTCGAGGGTGTGGCGGAACGGATCACCGGCAGCGCCGAGAACGTCGCCAGCCTGGGTGAAACCTTCGGCAGTGCGGTGCAGGTGTTCGGCCAGTCGAACGAGGCCCTGCTGGCGCGCCTGCAGGAGATCGGCGAAGCGCTCGACCGCTCGCTGGTTCGCAGTGACGAGCAGTTGGCGTACTACGTCGCGCAGGCACGCGAGGTGGTCGACCTGAGCGTGCTCTCGCAGAAGCAGATCCTGGAAGACATGCAGCAGCTCGCTTCGAAGAAGAACGGGGCGGCTAAGGCATGAGCGACGAGCTGGACATCGACGGCGAATCGAACGCCCCGATCTGGGCCGCCTTCGGCGACCTGATGTCGGTGCTGCTCGGTGCGTTCGTCCTGATCCTGGTCGGCGTCATCGGCATGCAGCTCCAGCTCACCAGCAAGCTTGAGCAGGAGACGAAGCAGCGCCAGGAAGAGCAGCAGCGCCGCGTTACGCTGGAGCAGGCGCTCGCCGCGCCGCTGGCATCGGGCCGCGTGACGCTGGTCAATGGCCGTATCGGCATCAGCGGTAACGTGCTCTTCGCGCTCAATTCCGATCAGTTGCAGCCGGAAGGCCGCGATGTGCTCAAGACCATCGCCGGGCCGCTCACCAGCTACCTGAAGTCGCGCGATGAAATCCTCATGGTTAGCGGCTTTACCGATGACCAGGCCGTGCACGAAGGCAACCGCCGGTTTACGGATAACCTCGAGCTTTCTGCCGAGCGCTCGCTCACCGTCACCCGTGCGCTGATCGCTGAGGGCGTGCCGTCGTCGTCCGTATTCTCTGCGGCGTTCGGTGCCGAGCAGCCGGTGAGCTCCAACAGCGATGAAGCCGGCCGCGCGAAGAACCGCCGCGTAGAGATCGCGCCGATTCCCCGCCAGTCAGCGACAGATTCAAAGGCCCATGGACCGTAAGTCCCCCAGCCCGCTCGGCGACCTGCTAGGCCACCTCTCGGCCCAGAAAAGCCCGTCCGTCGACCTCGACGCCGAGCTCGCTCGCGTGCGCAAGCTATGGGATCGCACCCGCACCCGCAGCCAGCTGCAACAAGCCGAACTGCACATGCCCGAGATGGAGAGCACCGGCCCGCTCAACTCCGCCGCGCTAGTACACCGCGCGATGGAGCTGATGCGTGAGCTATCACCAGGCTACCTGCAGCACTTCCTGTCGTACGTCGATGACCTGACGTGGATGGAGCGTTTGACGGTTGCAGCAGCGCCCACTTCGAAAGAAGTGCCGCGCCCGGCGACGATTGGTACGAAGAAGCCGAAGGCTCGCGCTAAGCCGAGGAAGCCTCGGACATAGTTGCGCTGGCGTTGACCGGGTTAGCCGATGCATCGTTTGCTGCTTCAGTCCACGATTTCGGGCATGCGATTGTCCCGCCGCCAGGCAGTGAGATAGTTCGTGCGAACTGCGAGCGCAGAAGGTGCGTCGTTCTTACAAGTCGAACGAAGTCAGCGTGTTGGCGTAAGTCCGCTGCGGGGCTTGCCACGGGGCAGAGAATGCCAACTATTTTCCCCATTCCTCTAACGATTCTAAGCGCTTCGGCTAGGTCTGAATCATTTGAGAGGACGACGGCGCAGTCATATGCATTCTCCCACGCATCGTTGACCATGTGAACGGCAAGGTTTACGTCGGATCCCTTCTCCTCGCGTGACCAGATTCTCACGTGCGAACTTGCCGAATCGATCGAGGGTTCAACGAGGCGTGCTCGCCTCTGCCTTTCGCGGAACGTACCAAAGTGAAGCTGTACGCCGCTCGCTCTCAGCGCTTGAATATAGATGTCCTGTCTCGTCGACTTCTCGGGATCCGCGGTGGTATCGGACACTCTGGCCGTAAAATAGCGGATCATAACGACATCGTTATCCTCGCGAAGGGCCGCGCGCGCGAGCGAAAAGAGGTCGAGCCACTTTACGTTTGCTCGACCCTCGAGGAGTCGATGAAAGAGATTGAATCCATCCACGTACACTGCGGTTCGCACTTTTCCTGTCCTTAGAAAAGGCAACGCCACCAACAAAGTGGTGGCGTGCGGCCCGGCGACCGAAACCGACGGGGGGGTGGGCGAATCATGAGCAAACGCGAGGTGGACGTCAATCAGGGATCCCCTACACAGAGCACGCGTATGGCTGACTTGATGCCTGGTCTCCGTTAGCTATACTGACGCCGCTGCCCTAGAGCTTCCTCTCCCAGCCAACCTTACTGGTGACGAAACTAGGTACGTGCAAAGGGACCCGCCGCGAGGCGGGTTTCTTGTTTTCGCAGCTTCTTCAAGCCGACTGCTGGATTCGGATCATGTTCCCCGCTGGATCACGCACCGCACAGTCGCGCACGCCATACGGCTGATCAGTCGGCTCTTGCACGATATCCGCCTGCTTCGCCTGCAGCTGTTCGAACGTAGCATCCAGGTTCTTGCTGGCCAGCAAGATGATCCCGAAGGTGCCCTTGGCCATCATCTCCGCGATGGTGCGGCGCTCATCGTCGGTCACGCCCGGGCTCGCCTCCGGCGGGTAGAGCACGATCGACGTCTGCGGCTGCCCGACGGGCCCCACCGTAATCCAGCGCTTCCCGCCATAGCCGACGTCATTGCGTACTTCGAACCCAAGGGTGTCGCGGTAAAAGGCGAGAGCAGCGTCGGGGTCGTTCTGAGCGAGGAAGCTGGCGTTGATCGAGATATCCATGGCGTTCTCCGTGTGGTCGAGGTCAGTGGGCTCAGTCTAGGTCGGTCTTACCCACCACCGCTTCTTGATTCCTGACGGGACGCGTCACGACCCGTGCCACGCACGACGGCATCCCCTCGGTCGCCGCCCCCTGCTTGCGCCGATAGGCCGCCGGCGACATGCCTACAAGCTCGGAGAAGCGCGTACTGAAGGTGCCAAGGGACGAGCAGCCGACCGAGAAGCAGGCATCGGTGACGCTGATGTCGCCACGCCGGAGCAGCGCCATGGCCCGCTCAACCCGGCGCGTCATCAGGTAGCTGTAGACGGACTCCCCATAAGCGGCTTTGAACTGCCGGCTGAGGTGGCCCGCCGACATGTGCACGCCGGCGGCAAGGGATTCGACATCCAGTGGCTGCGCATACTCACGATCGATACGGTCGCGGACGCGCCGCAAGCGTGCGAGGTCGCGCAGCTGTTTCGATGGGTCGGCAGGGCTGGCCATGCGCCGATCGTCGCAGGGGCCGATGGCTCGCTCAAGTGCCAAAAAAAACGCCCGCTTGCGCGGGCGTTTTCAACACTACAGGCGGCTCACCCGGATCAATCGATATCCAGGAACGACCGCAGCGTCTCCGAGCGGCTCGGGTGGCGCAGCTTACGCAGGGCCTTGGCTTCGATCTGGCGGATGCGCTCGCGGGTGACGTCGAACTGCTTGCCGACTTCTTCCAGCGTGTGGTCCGTGTTCATATCGATGCCGAAGCGCATGCGCAGCACCTTGGCTTCACGCGGGGTGAGGCCGGCGAGCACGTCGCGCACGGTTTCCATGAGGCCCGTTTCCGTCGCCGAATCGATCGGCGAGCTGGCGTTGGTGTCCTCGATGAAATCGCCAAGGTGCGAATCTTCATCGTCACCGATCGGCGTTTCCATGGAGATCGGTTCCTTCGCGATCTTCAGGACCTTGCGGATCTTGTCTTCCGGCATCTCCATTTCCTTCGCCAGTTCTTCCGGCGTCGGCTCGCGGCCGAACTGCTGGAGCATCTGGCGGGAGATGCGGTTGAGCTTGTTGATCGTTTCGATCATGTGCACCGGGATACGGATGGTGCGCGCCTGGTCGGCGATCGAACGGGTGATGGCCTGGCGGATCCACCACGTGGCGTACGTGGAGAACTTGTAGCCGCGGCGGTATTCGAACTTGTCCACGGCCTTCATCAGGCCGATGTTGCCTTCCTGGATGAGGTCGAGGAACTGCAGGCCGCGGTTGGTGTACTTCTTGGCGATGGAGATCACGAGGCGCAGGTTGGCCTCGACCATTTCCTTCTTGGCGCGACGGGCCTTGGCCTCGCCCACGGACATGGCGCGGTTGATTTCCTTGATATCGGTGAGCGGCAGGTACAGCGTGCGCTCGATCTGCGCCAGCTTCTCCTGCTCGCCATCGATGGCTTCGCGGAAGTTCTTGATGTTCGGCGACCACTTCTGGCGCTTGCGCGACAGGTCGGCGGCCCACTCGAGGTTGCCTTCGTTCGACGGGAAGCTCTTGAGGAACTCCGCACGCGGCATCTTCACCTGCTTGACGAAGATATCCATGAGGATGCGCTCGTGGTGACGGATGTCGTTCACCACTTCGCGCAGCTTGCGCACGAAGCTGTCGATCAGGGCCGACGGCAGCTTGAGGTTGAGGAACGCCTCAGACATCTGCTCGCGGATCTTCGCGACCTTCTTGTCGGCGATTTCGGCCTTCGGGGCCGACTTCTGGAACTTGGCGTGGAGCGAGCGCAGTTCTTCCATGCGGCGCTTCACTTCTTCCGGATCCGGACCGCTCGGGCCGGCTTCCTCGTCGTCGCCACCACCGTCGGTGGCGTCGTCGTCGTCATCGCTGTCGCTGTCGGCGTCGGCGACATCCGAGTCGGCGTCGGCCGCGGCGGCCTGCGCTTCGTCAGCCGCGGCTTCCAGGTCGGCGAAGCCGGCCAGGATTTCGCTGAGGCGGCGCTTGCCTTCCAGGTGCTGGTCGTACTCTTCCAGTAGGAGCTGGATGGTCAGCGGGAACGAGGCGAGCGCGGTCTGGACCTGGTTCAGGCCCTCTTCGATGCGCTTGGCGATGGCGATTTCGCCCTCGCGGGTGAGCAGTTCGACCGTGCCCATCTCGCGCATGTACATGCGGACCGGGTCGGTGGTGCGGCCCACCTCGGAGTCGACGGCGGAAAGCAGGGCCACGGCTTCTTCGGCGGCGGATTCGTCATCCGTGCCGGAGCCGGGGGCACCGCCATCGCTGATGGTGTCGGTGTCGGGCGCGGAATCGTGGACCTCAATGCCGACGCCCTTGAGCACCGCCATGATGTCTTCGATCTGCTCCGGATCGACGATATCGTCGGGCAGGTGGTCATTGATTTCGGCGTACGTCAGGTAGCCCTGCTCCAGGCCCTTGGAGATGAGCTGCTTGATTTCAGACTGTTGCTCGTGAGCTTTGTTAGTCATGCCGACCGCCGCGGGTTACAGGAACCGATCAGTATAGTCATTTGATGATTTTTTGACCAGTTTTCAAGTGGATTGGCCTCATCCGGGGGACGCAAGAATCGCGCCAGAAAGCCTTACAGGCCGGGCGGTTGCGACGGGATGGGGAAGAGAGCGGGGGACCTGGCCCCCTGGATACGCCTCAGCGCACCTCCAGGCGGAAGGTGACCGGGCCGTCATTGATCAGGTGAACCTTCATATGGGCACCGAAGCGCCCGGTTTCCACCCCTGGCGGGTGGGCGTCGCGCGCCAGCTCCACGAGCCGGTCGAACCAGCGCTGGGCTTCCGCCGGCGGGGCCGCCGTGGTGAAGCTGGGCCGCATGCCTTTGCGGGTATCGGCGGCCAGGGTGAACTGGCTCACCAGCAACAGACCGCCACCGGTCTCGGCCAGGCCGAGATTCATCTTGCCCTCGGCATCGGAGAACACCCGGTACCCGAGCAGGCGCTCGAGCATGCGCCGACACTGGGGTTCGCCATCGCCCGGCTCGACGGCTACGAGCGCAAGCAGGCCGGCGCCAATGGCGCCCACCGTTTCACCCTCGACATCGACTCGCGCGGATTCGACGCGCTGGATCAGTGCAATCATGGATTCTGTAGCGGCGGCTGGGCGCCAAGCTTAAAGGAGCGGTTACCATTCGGGGAATGCGTCCGGACATTTACCTCCTGTATCTCCTGCTGCGCCTGGTGAGCCTGCTGCCCCTGCGCACCGTGCATGCCATCGGCGCCTGGATCGGCCGCCGGTCGCTGCGTTCGAATTCCCGTAGTGCGCGCTAT
This sequence comes from Luteibacter sp. NPDC104163, assembly GCF_055584245.1. Lineage (NCBI taxonomy): Bacteria > Pseudomonadati > Pseudomonadota > Gammaproteobacteria > Lysobacterales > Rhodanobacteraceae > Luteibacter > Luteibacter sp. NPDC104163. The sequence goes on along the minus strand of NZ_JBVJMK010000009.1, from coordinate 80,410 downwards.
ACCGCGACCAACCTGCGCCTGACCCGCCCGGAGCTCAGCCCGGACGCCCGGGCCGCGCTTCTCCGCCAGACGATGGAGGAAGAAGGCAAGGGCGCCACCGAAATCGCGGCGATCTGGGGCGGTGGCTCCGACAAGGCCCTCGGGCTGGTCCGCGAGGTGGTCGGCGGCGAGCTGTTCGAGGCTGCGCTGGCCTCGGGCAAGGGCGTGATCATCGCCGCGCCGCACCTGGGCTGCTGGGAGCTCCTGAACTACTGGCTGTGCAGCAAGACGCCCATGGCCATCCTGTACCGTCCGCCGCGCATCCAGGCGATCGAGGCTTTGCTACGCAAGGTCCGCGGGAAGCTGGCCCCAGAACAGGTCCGCGCGGAAGGCGCGGGCGTGCGCGCCCTGTTCAAGCGCCTTGGCGCGGGCGGTTCGGTAGGCATTCTTCCCGACCAGAAGCCGCGCGAGGGAGAAGGCGAATTCGCGCCCTTCTTTGGCGTCGATGCCCTGACCGGGGTACTGCTCCCCCGGCTCGCGTCACGCACCGGTGCCACGGTGCTTTTCAGTTTCGCGGAGCGCCTGCCGGACGGCCGGGGCTTCCGGATCCACGTGCTGCCGGCCCCGGAAGGGATCGCGGATGCCGACATGAAGGTGGCTTGTGCGGCGCTGAATCGCGGCGTCGAGCAGTGCGTCGCGATCGCCTTCCCGCAGTACCAGTGGCACTACAAGCGATTCACGGCGCACGACCGGCCGGACCCGTACAAGGTCAGCGCGGCTTCGACAGCCGGTTGAGGAACACGCTCATTTCCTTGCTGGCCTGGACATCGCCGCGCGTGGTGGCGACCTCGATGCCCTGGCGCCACGCTTCGGCAGCGCCCGCCTCGTCGTCCTGGGCGAGCAGTGCCTTGCCCAGCAGTTTCCACGCCGCGGAGTAGCCGGGGTCGAACCCAAGCGCCTCGCGGAACGACTGCGCGGCCTCCGCGTACTGGCCATCGGCGAGCAGCGCGTTGCCGATGGAGAAGCGCAGCAGCGCGCCATCGCGGACGCCGCCTACCTGGGCGCGCAGTCGTTCAATCAGCGGGTCGCTCATCGCACGGCAGCGCGCGTGCGCCAGTAATCGAGCGGATACAGCTGGGTCGGCACGCTGGGATCGGCCGGCACGCGGCCGGTCTGCAGGGCATCCAGCGTGGCCGCATCCCAGATCATCAGCCAGCCCGTGCGCGAGGGCTGCACCAGCCGCGCGTACCGGTACGCTTCCGCCGGCGGATGCTTGGCATACGAGACGATGAGGCCGTCGGGATGGTGCTGGGCGAAGTCGGCCAGCGAGTCACCATCATGCACCACGTCGTCGTCATCATCGTCGGTCGGCGGTGCCATGCCGGGCTGGACCTTGATCTTGGCGATGGGGTGCATCAGCCGGCCGGCGAAATGGTACTGGCCGTTATACGAGACGCCGAGGTTGCCGATGGGCCGTCCGGCTGCGTCGGCCTGCGCGAGGTAAAGCGACGCGGGTGTCAGGTCGTAGCGATACCACAGGCCGAGGGTGAACAAGGCATTGAGCGCCACGGTGCCGATCAGCCCGGCGAACGCCAGGCGGCGCATCTCACCCCGGCCCCGCAGCAGCAGGAGGGCGCCAAGCACGATGAACACCACGCCAAAGAAGCGGGCGTAGGGCGCCATGCCGGTAAGCCAGATATTGTCGGGGAACCGCGTGGGCACGACGGCCGGCATGGCGAACAGCACGATCGCCAGCAGGAAGGCGCCTACCGACAGGGGCCACGTACCCAGTGCCCAATGGTTGGCCAGCTTCGGGTGCCGCTCGCGCAGGTCGGCCACGCACGCCGCGACCAGCATGGTCACGCCACCGAGCTCGGGCAGCACGTAGTAGAGCTGCTTGCCGGTGATCAGCGAGAAGACGAGGAAGGTTGGCAGCAGCCAGCACACCAGGAAACGCAGCCCGGGTTCGAGCGGCTGGCGCAGCAGTGCGACGAACAGCGGTACCACCAGCAGCACGACCAGGACCTTGTCGAGCAGCGGCGGGAAGTGGGCCAGCGTGGACACCAGCAACAGCAGGAGCGCGACGGCGGCAACCACGATGGCCGCGCCGGCACCGGGGCGCCATGGCTTGCGGAACAACGTCGTGGGCAGCGCTACGAAGCCACGCAGCCAGCCGCTCAGCGGGAAGATGATGACCGGCAGGAACAGGAGGTAATACCAGGCCGGGCGCGCATGGTTCTGCAGATCCTGCGCGTGGGTATCGACGACGCGGCCCGCGGTCTGGGTGAAGAACAAGCGCTGACGGTACGCCTCGCCACCCGCTTCGCCGGCGGGAATGGCCCAGGCGATCAGCAGCGCGAAACCGATGAGCAGGCCAAGCAGGCCCATGCCGTACCAGCGCGCCTTGTTCTGCCGTGCCCAGTCATTCCACAACGGGCCGAGCAGGAACGGGAACACCACGTGCAGGGCCATGACCGGCCCCTTCGTCAGCAGGCCGGCGCCCACGACCAGACCGAACAGCCACCAGCGAGGCGCGGCCCGCGTGGCGGTCGGCGTCAGGCACAGCAGCGCGGCCAGCACCCACACGCAGAGCAGTACCTCGTACATGATCTGCAGGCCGAACAGGAACGCGTAGGCGAACGCCATGAGCAGCCACGGCGTGGCCTTGGCGACCCAGGGGCGCGCGGGGAACAGCCGCCCGGCCAGGACGGAGGCGAGCACCAGCTGCGCACCGCCGAAGATGACCTCGAGCACGCGCGGCCACACGTCGCTGACGCCGAAGATCGCCCAGCCGGCGTGGATCATCCAGAACAGCAGCGGGACCTTCTCGCTGTAAGGTTCGCCGTTGATATGGGGGACGAGCCACTGGTGGTGCGCCCACATATCCCACGCGACGGCCAGTGTCCGCGTCGAGAACATCGGCATGGGGCCGTGCGAAAAGATGGCGAGCAGGGCCATGGCCGCCCACAGCGGCAGCCAGGGCCAGAGGGCGCGAATGTGTTCCGAGCGGGTATAGGCGCTGTTGGACAAGGGCGTCGTTACCGTTAAAGGATCATGAATTCTAAACGCACGGGCGCGAGGATAGCTGACTTTACTGGTACAGCCTGGGCTGTCGCGGGCGCGTCTAGAGCCGTGCGGTGGCCGGGGTTCAGCGCCGCAGCAGGTCGTCGATGGCCTTGCCGAGCCGTTGCGGGAACCCGGCTTCGTTGGCTACGAACCAGCGCCGCGCGGCATCACCCAACGCGAACGCCTCGTCGTCCGGCATCCGGATGATCCGCTCGACGCATGCCTCGAGGGCCTCTTCGTCGAAGCGCCACAGGGTCGCCGCGTTCATCGTGCCGTTTTCGTGCGCCGCGACGCGCATGCCATGGTCGTCGGTGACCAGCTCGTTCATGGGCGCGCCGTCGGTCGCCAGGACGACGGCGCCGCAACTCATCGCTTCCACGATGTAGTGGCCCCAGCCCTCCGCTTCAGAGAGGCAGAGGTGGAACAGGTGGGCATTCTGCAGGCGCCGGATTTCCTCGATATCGGCGAGGAAGGTCACCTGGTGGTCGAGGTTGGGCGCGGCGGGCGGGCGGTCGCTCGCGGCGACGGAGGGTGACTGGTAGACATGCAGCGTCGGCCACTCGGGATGCCGGCGCCATACCTCGAGCAGGCGTTCCGTACCCTTCATCCGACTACCGCCGGCGAGGTGCAGGAACTCCCGATCCCGCGCCACGCCCTCGCGCTTACAATCCGTGCTGGTGAAGCCGATCTGCGCGGTGCGCATGCCGAGCCCCTGGAACGTATCCCGCGCGCTGTCGGTCTTGCACAGGACCGTATCGAACCGGTGCAGGTAACGCCTGTCGCGGCGGCTCATCCACTCGGGGTGCGGAATGAAGGCGTTTCGCCGGGACATGCCGAGATAACCGGGGTGGGCGTGCTCGATCGTCAGGCCGAGGTCGTAGCGAAAGGGACCCTTGCCGAACAGCCAGCGCAGGCGCATCGCCAGGATCTTGCCCCATGCCTTCCACGGGAGCCCGTGCGCACGTTGCGGCGTCCGGGTAACCGTGACGTCGTGGCCAAGGGCGCGCAGGGCGTCTTCGAAAAGACGGATATCGTGGGTCAGCCCGCGACCGTTGTCCCAGGCAATGAGGTTGATCGATGCCATGGCTTAGCGGGCCCTCTGGATGGATTCCCGTGGGGCGAGCATCCGGCCGATGTACACGGCCAGCCCCAGGGTCAGGAAGAAATAGAGCGAGTGCGGCATGGCGCGGTAGAACACGTTGTCGGTGAGGCCGCACAGCGCATACATGCCGGTCACCGCCAGGCCCGCGCAGGCGGGCATCGCCACGCCGTTGTCGCGGTGCATGGCGTGGCGGCCGAAGTACCAGAGTGCGGCGCCGAACATCACGAGGAGCAGCACGAGCGCGGGCAGGCCACCCGTGACGGCCCACTCCAGGTATTCGCTGTGCGGGTGGTCGTACTGCTCGATGGATCCCGCGGCCTTGCCTTCCGCGATGCGGCCGCGTGCATAGGTACCAAACTGGTTCAGGCCCACCCCGCTAAGCGGGTGCTGGGCGATCGCCGAGCCGGCATTGCGCCACATTTCCAGGCGTTCGCGCACGGCGCCGGTCGCATCGCTCTCGCTATAGGTGGAAACCTCTTCGGACACCTGTGCGAAGCGTTCCGCGACCTCGCCGTGCAGCGTGGTCGCCGCAACGCCGACGACGGCGACGCCGAGGACAAGCACGCCAATGGCCTGCCGCCAGCGCCGCGTGCGCCGGGCCTGGATGCACACCAGCAACACGAAGACCGGGATGCAGGCGAGGAGGGGCCCCCGGCTCTGGGTGAGCAGGGCACCGTAGAAGCCCATCGCCGCGAACACCCCGTGCAGCACGCGTTCGCCTGGGCGGAGTTCGAGACGGAGTGCCTGGATGATGGCGATCAGGGACAGCACGAGGATGAACATGCCGAACTCGATCGCGCCCCACAGGCCGTTGTTAATGCCGTAGGCGCGGTCGATGCCCTCGATGTAGTGCTGCTCCATGCAGATGAGCCCGAGCGCACCGGCGGAAGCACTGAACCCGAGGCGCAGGACGATGGGGCGCAATGGCGCGGCAAAACAGGCGGCGATGGGCAGGAACGCCAGGATGTGCGACGGGACGTCGAACTCCTTGAGCGAGATGTCGTGGGCCAGCGCGTTGGCAAGCCAGAACACGAACGCGAGCGCCACCGGGACGACGACCAGGGCCGCGCGGCGATAGGCGGCGCGGACCTCGGCATGCCTTGCGATCAGCCAGAGCCCGGTGAGCAGCAGGATGGCGGCGGGCACGGCCTTGGCCTTGAGCGGCACCGCGAACGACAGTGGCATGATCGCGATGAGCAGCGACAGGATCCATGGGCGCCACGCGTTGGGTTTGTCTTGCACTCGGCACCTTGCATCTGTGGTTGGCCCGGTGGGCCCGCTCGCACCGCGGCACAGAAGGCCGGGCTCACGAGACATGTTACTTTAACGGAGCGTGATGCCGTTCCGTGGGTGCACGGTGAGCCGGCCGCAATTCAGCTACCGCAAAGGTCGGGCATGAAGGTCCTCTTGACGAATTTCCACGCCGGGGACGGCGGTGGCCACACCACGTACGTCATGGGGCTGGCGCGAGGGCTCGCCGCACGGCACGCGATCCACGTGGCGGCGCCTCCGGGGAGCCGCCTCAATCGCGAGGCACGGCTTGTGCCAGGGGTGACGGTGCTCGACCAGCCGTTTCCCAACGGGCTGGGCAAGTTCGTGGCACGGCGCCGGGCGCTGCGCCAGCTGGCCGGATGGCTGCGTGAACATGAGCCGGACCTTGTCCACGTGAATGGCTCGGCGGACCATCGCCTGGTGATGGCCGCCGTCCGCGGGCTCCGCCGCCGGCCGGCGATCGTGCTCACCAAGCACAACTCGAAGCCGATGACCGGGGTCGGGCATCGCTGGCGCGCGCGCGTCGGGACCGACATGGTGATCGCCGTATGCGAGTACGTGCGCCGGCAACTCGCCGCTTCGCCGTATGCGCGGTGCCGCCTGGTGACCGTCTTCAATGGCGTGGACATCCACCGTTTCTCCCCGTCGACCACGATCCCGGCGGAGCGCGCCGCATGGCTCGCGCCGGCCGACGATGCGTCGGCACTCGTGCTCGGCAGCAATGCGGGCACGGCCCGCTACAAAGGGTGGATGGACCTGGTCGAGGCCCTGGCCTTGTTGGGGCCCGGTGAGCGAGAGCGTTTCCGCGTGGTACTTGCCGGTGGGCTGCCAGGTTCCGACGAGCTCGAGCGCATACAGGCGCTCGGCGTGGCGCACCTCGTGCATTTCACCGGCAGGCTGGACGATGTGCGGCCGATGGTCGCCGGCCTCGACGCGGGCTTCGTCCTGTCGTGGGATGTGGAGACCATCTCGTTCGCGTGTCGCGAAATGATGGCCATGGGCAAACCCGCCCTGGTCAGCGACTACGCGGGCCTTCCGGAAAACATCCGCGAGGGCAGCGACGGCTGGGTCGTCCCTGCACGCGACCGCGTGGCGATCGCAGAGGCCCTGCGTGGGATCTGGGCGCAACGTTCGGCGCTGCCGCAGATGGGTCACGCGGCACGTGCGCATGCCGAGGCCGCCTTCGGTCTCGAGCACTTCGTGGATGCGACGGAACAGGCTTACGCCGGGCTTCTTTCCAGCAGGGCGTAGTACATGCCGTCCAGGTCACCGTCGCCGGGCAACACCTGCCAGCCGATGGCCGCGGACTGGCCCACGGGAAGCGTGAACGGGATGGCCGAGGCATCGCTTTGGCTGGCGAGGAAAGCGCCGACGACGCCTTCGTTCTCCTCGCGAAGGAGCGAGCACGTGACGTAGAGCAGCCTGCCGCCCGGGGCCAGCGTTTTCCAGCATGCGGCGAGGATGCGTGCCTGTTGGGCGACGAGCGCCTCGATATCCGCCGCGCGGCGATGCAGGCGCACGTCGGGTCGGCGGCGGATCACGCCCGTCGCCGAACAGGGCGCGTCGATCATGATCCCGTCGAAGGGGCGGCCATCCCACCACGCGGAACTGTCACCCGCATCGCCCACGATGACCTGCGCATCCAGGTGCAGCCGCTCCAGGTTCTGCCGGATGCGCGCCGCGCGTGACGCTTCGAACTCCACGGCGAGCAGCGCGACGTCGGCGCGTTCGAGCACGTGGCAGGCCTTGCCGCCTGGCGCAGCGCAGGCGTCCAGTACGCGCTGGCCGTCGCGGGCATCGAGCAGGTCCGCCGGTACCTGCGCCGCACCGTCCTGCACCGCGAAGCGGCCTTCGGCGAAGCCCGGCAGGCGCGTGACGTCGGTGCTGTGTGGCAGCACCAGGGCGTCGGCCAGCCAGGGGTGGAGTGCGACCTCCTGCCCTGCGCCGGCCAGCCCGGCGGCCACCGCGTCGCGACTGGCGCGACGGCGGTTCACCCGCAGCATCAGCGGGGGCTCCACGTTGGCGGCGGCCATGATGGCGCTGGCCTGGGCTGGCCAGTCGCGCTCGATTGCCTTGGCCAGCCAGGCGGGATGCGCGTGCCGTGTAGCCGGCCTGGCGTCGAGTTCAGCCAGGAGCGTTTCGCGTTCACGCTGCCAGCGGCGCAGCACGGCGTTGACCAGGCCGGCGAGACGTGGCCGGCGCAGTTCGCGGGCCGCTTCGACGGTGGCGGCCACGGCGGCATAGCCGGGCAGTTCCAGGGTTTCGAGCTGGACGAGCCCGGTGACGAGCAGCGCGTGGATCACCGGTTCGTGCCGGCGGATCGGCTTGTCGAGGAGGCGGTCGAGCGCGGCGTCGAAGCGCGGCCACCAGCGCGCGCCGTCACTGAGGAGGGCGGTCAATAGGGCGCGGTCGCGTGGGTCGGCCAGCTTCGGCATCGCGCGATCGGCCGCCTCACGAAGCGAATGGCCGGATAGCGCGATGCTCGCCAGGGCTTCCGCGGCCAGTGCGCGGACGGACGGCGCCTTGCTCACGAAGCGGCCTGCTTCAGCTCCGGCCGTGCATTCAGGTAATCCGCGGCGCCGATGCGGCGGCCACCGGCGCGTTGCACCGCCGTGAGGCGCAGCGCGCCATCGGCGCAGGCGATATCGATGCCATCGCGCGTGGCGGCCAACACCGTCCCGGGGGCGGCACCGGTCCGTCCCTTGACGGCGCGTGCCGCCCAGATGCGCAGCCGCTCGCCGGCGACCTCGCCTTCCGCGACCGGCCACGGATCGAAGGCGCGCACCTTGCGCTCGAGCGCGATGGCCGGCTGGGTGAAATCGAGCCGGGCCTCCGCCTTGTCGAGCTTGTGCGCGTATTCGACCCCCGTATCGGCCTGTACACGAGGCGCGAGCACTTCACCGGCCAGCGTGCGGCGCAGGCCCTCGGCAAGCGCCTCGGCGCCCAGCGCGGAAAGGCGATCGTGGAGGGTGCCGCCGGTGTCGTCGGCGGTGATCGGTGTGCGCCGTTCGATCAACACGGGACCGGTATCGAGCCCTGCCTCCATCTGCATGAGGTCGACGCCACTCTCGGTGTCGCCCGCCAGGATGGCCCGCTGGATTGGCGCCGCACCGCGCCAGCGCGGAAGCAGCGAGGCGTGCACGTTCCAGCAGCCCAGGCGTGGGAGGGCCAGGACCTTGCGCGGCAGGATGAGGCCGTAGGCCACGACGACCATCAGGTCGGGTGCGTAGCCAGCCAGGCGTTCGCGGTCGGCCTCGGCCTTGAAGGATTCCGGCTGCTCGACGGGTATGCCCGCGGCCAGGGCGGCTTCCTTCACCGGGCTCGCCGCCAGCTTGCGCCCCCGGCCGGCGGGCCGATCAGGCTGGGTATAGACAGCCACCACCTCCGCACCGGAGGCGCGGCAGGCTTCAAGGCAAGGGACGGCGAAATCGGGGGTGCCCGCGAACACCACGCGCAAAGGACGGGCCGCCATGGATCAGGCGCTGGCCTTGCGCTGCTTTTCCATACGCTTCAGCAACATGCTGCGCTTGAGCGGGGACAGGTAGTCGACAAAGACCTTGCCGGCCAGGTGATCCATCTCGTGCTGGATGCACACGGCGAGCGGACCTTCCGCCTCGACGATGATCTCGTTGCCGTCCACGTCGTTGGCCTTCACCTTCACCTTGAGGGCGCGGGTGACATCGGCGTAGATGCCCGGGAACGACAGACAGCCTTCCTGATAGACCTGCTGGCCGTCCTTCTCGATGATCTCGGCGTTGATCAGGGCCAGCGGCTCGTTGCGGTCTTCGCTCATGTCGGCGACCAGCACGCGCTTGTGCACGTTGACCTGCGTGGCAGCCAGGCCGACGCCGTTGGCGGCGTACATGGTCTCGTACATATCGGCCACGAACTGCTTCAGCTCGGCGTCGAACGAGGTAACGGGCGCTGCGACGGTGCGCAGGCGCGGATCGGGGAATTCGAGGATGGTAAGGGTGGACACGGTGTCACCTTGAACGGTTGCGGGCCGGGGGAGGCGCGCCATGCCCGGAAAATTGCGGGCAAGTCGGCGAAAACCAAGCGCTTCGACCCTGTAGGATGCCTACACATTCTACGCTCACGCCGAGGGCCCGGCGAGCGTGGTGACATATTGTGCCCGTTAACGATTCGGTTACACTCGCGACAGAACCGGGGAAGGGGGAAAACCCGCCATGATCAAGAAGTTCGCCATGCTGCTCGGCGGCATGTTTTTCACTGTGGCTGTCTATGCCGCAGCGGCCCAGTTGCGACCGAATGCGCCGGATACCTATACCGTGCGCAAGGGCGACACCCTTTGGGATATTTCGGCGAAATTTCTCAGCAAGCCGTGGCTCTGGCCCGAGATCTGGCAGGCCAATCCCCAGGTCCGCAACCCGCACCTGATTTATCCCGGCGACGTGCTCAACCTGAGCATGTTCGGCGGCGCCCCGCGCGTCGGCCTGCAGCCGCGGATCCGCACCGAGGAAGAGGCGATCCCGGCCATTCCGCTGTCCGAGCTGCGCACCTTCCTGAAGGACATGCGCGTCATGGACGCCGATAGCGTCGAGAGCGCGCCCTACGTGGTCGGCTTCGAAGATGCGGCCCTGCGCGGCATCCCGGGCAACAAGGTCTACGCCCGCGACCTCGATAGCGCTACGCCGGGGCAGCGCTGGGCGATCGTGCGCCCGACCCACCGCTTCCGTGACCACGGCGACGACAAGGGCAACCTGGACGCCGTGAACAACCCCGGCCACGGCTCGTTCGTCGCCGATGACCTGGACAGCGACGTGTCGATGGCCCCGAGCCCCTGGCGCGAAGACACCACGCACGACACCCACAATGGCATCGGCAAAGATGCCGGCGTCGAGGTGACCGTGATCGGTACGGCCGAAGTCCTCACCACCAACGGTGATATCTCGAGCCTGGTGATCGTCGATTCGACCATGGAAATCCGCAAGGGCGATCGCTTCATGCCCGTGGACGACAAGCCGTACGACCCGTACTTCTACCCGCATGCGCCCAAGGCCTTGCCAAACGACCCGCGGGTCACCGGCCTGACCGAAGCCCGCTACGGCGTTGGCCGCCACCAGGTCGTGTCGATCTCGGCCGGCAGCGCGGATGGCATCGACAACGGCACGACCTTCACGGTGATGAGCCAGGGCGAGACCATCTCCGATGAGGTCAGCGGCAACTACAACCGCCGCGGCACCTCGCGTAGTGCCACGCTCCCGGATGAGTTCGGCGGCCACCTGATGGTGTTCAAGACCTTCGACCACGTCAGCTACGCGCTGGTGATGGACGCGCTGCGCCCCGTGCGCCGCGGCGACAAGCTGGTGCTGCCGGAGTAAGCGCCCGGCGCCCGGTGGTGTGAAAGGGGGAGGCTTCGGCCTCCCTTTTTTATGGCCGTACGCCGACAAGGGCTTCCGGGCACCTGCCTGCCGGCCTCCCCCTAGACTGTCCGCATGACTGACTCCGACCTCCGCCACTGGCTTCTCCTCATCCGCACCCCGGGCCTCGGCGGCCGCCGCCTCCGTGAAGGGCTGGCCCTGCGCGGCGGCCCGGCGGGCCTCGTCGACTGGATGCAGCGGCACGCGGAGACGCTGGCCGTGGATACCCGGGCGTGGCTCGCTGCGCCCGACGAAACCGCGCTCGCGCGGGACGAGGCATGGCTGCAGGGGGCTGACCACCGGCTCCTCCTGTGCACCGACGAGGACTTCCCCCCGCAGTTGGAGGCCCTGTCCGACGCGCCCGCGGCATTGTTCGTGAAGGGCGACGCCTCGCTGCTCCTGCGCCCCCAGGTCGGCATCGTGGGCGCCCGGAGGGCCCAGGCGCCAGGCCTGGCTACCGCCCGCCGCTTCGCCAGCGAGCTCGCCACGGGTGGCCTGCTGGTGACCAGCGGCCTGGCCGACGGCGTCGATGGCGTAGCGCACAGCGGCGCCCTGGATGCCGGTGAGCCGACCATCGCCGTGATCGGCACCGGCCCGGATGTCGTCTATCCCAGCAAGCACCATGCGCTGGCCCGGCGCATCGCCGCCCAGGGGGCGATCGTGAGCGAATTCGCCCCTGGCACCCCGTCGCGCGCGACGCATTTCCCCATGCGGAACCGGATCATCGCGGGGCTCAGCCTGGGTGTCCTGGTGGTCGAGGCGGGGTTGCGGTCGGGCTCGCTGATCACCGCCCACCAGGCGGGGGGGCTCGGACGCGAGGTCTTCGCGGTGCCGGGGTCGGTCAACAATCCACTGGCCGAGGGGTGCCACGCCCTGATCGCCGAGGGCGCCCGGCTGGTCCAGCGCAGTGATGAGATCCTTGCCGCGCTTGGTCCGGCGGCGCTGGAACTGGGGGCTGAGCTGCAGGCCAGGCTGGCGCTAGGCGGTCCGGGGCACGCGGCGCCGAAACGGCAAAAGGGCCCCTTCGACTGGCGCGAGGATGAGGAATATCGCCGCCTCCTCGACGCCATGGGTTACGATCCCGTCCTTTTGGACGCCCTCGTGGGCGGCACGGCCCTCTCCCCGGGTGCCCTGTCATCGATGCTGCTGATGCTGGAGCTGGAGGGCGAAGTCGCCAGCCTCCCTGGAAACCGGTACCAGCGGGTCGTGCGCTAAAGCGCTGCTTGACAGGCAACACGAGGGTGTGTTTCCAACTAAATATATACACACGCTAGGGTTCACTCGGCCCGGCGGACTTCGGAATCGCTTACGCATGGCAAAGAACCTCCTCATCGTCGAATCGCCGGCCAAGGCCAAGACGATCAACAAATACCTGGGCACCGACTTCCAGGTGTTGGCGTCGTATGGCCACGTCCGTGACCTGCGGCCGAAGGAGGGCGCCGTCGACCCGGAGCACGGGTTCGCCATGGCTTACGAGGTGATCGACCGCAACGAAAAGCATGTGGACGCCATCGCCAAGGCCGCCAGCAAGGCCAGCAGCATTTATCTCGCGACCGACTTGGACCGCGAAGGTGAGGCCATCTCCTGGCACATCAGCGAGATCCTGAAGGAGCGTGGCCTGCTGGAGGGCAAGGATGTCCAGCGCGTCGTCTTCAGCGAGATCACGCCGAAGGCGATCAAGGAGGCCGTGGCCAATCCGCGCAAGCTGTCGCACGACCTGGTCGATGCACAGCAGGCGCGCCGCGCACTCGACTACCTGGTCGGCTTCAATCTTTCCCCGGTGCTCTGGCGCAAGGTGCAGCGCGGCCTCAGCGCCGGCCGCGTGCAGTCGCCAGCGTTGCGCATGATCGTCGAGCGCGAGCTCGAGATCGAGGCCTTCAAGGCGCGCGAGTACTGGACGATCCAGGCCAACCTGACCCACGCCGATGGCGCCTTCGACGCCCGCCTGGTCAAGCTGGATGGCAAGAAGTTCGAGCAGTTCGACCTGACCAACGAGGCGGATGCGCAGAAGGCGCGTAGCGCGCTGGAGAAGGCCGCTGCCGGGCAGTTCACCGTGGGGGAGGTCACCAGCCGTGAGCGCAAGCGCCGCCCGGCGCCTCCGTTCACCACCTCGACGCTGCAGCAGGAGGCCGCGCGCAAGCTCGGCTTCTCCACGAGCCGCACCATGCGCGTCGCCCAGGGTCTTTACGAAGGCGTCTCGCTGGGTAGCGAGGGCAACGTCGGCCTGATCACCTACATGCGTACCGACTCGGTGGCGCTGTCCGATGATGCCGTGGCCGAGTTGCGCGACCTGATCGGCCGCGAGTACGGCAAGGGTGCGCTGCCGGATGTCGTGCAGGTGTACAAATCCAAATCGAAGAACGCGCAGGAAGCGCATGAAGCCGTGCGCCCCACCTCGGCCATGCGCATTCCGCGTAGCGTGGCGTCGTTCCTCAACGACGACCAGCGCAAGCTGTACGAACTGATCTGGAAGCGCACCGTCGCCTGCCAGATGATCCACGCCACGATGAACACCGTCTCGGTGGAATTCCCGGTGGGCGACTCCGGTTTCCGTTCGACGGGCACCACCGTGATCGACCCGGGCTTCCTCGCCGTGTACGAGGAAGGCAAGGACCAGAAGAACGACGACGATGACGAGAATCGCCGCCTGCCGCGCCTCGCCACCGGCGATCGCGTGCCGGTGTCCGCCATCGTGGCCGACCAGCACTTCACCGAGCCGCCGCCGCGTTACTCCGAAGCCAGCCTGGTGAAGGCGCTCGAGGAATACGGCATCGGCCGTCCCTCGACGTACGCCAGCATCATCCAGGTGCTGATCAGCCGCGAATACGTCATGCTCGACAGCCGCCGGTTCCGGCCGACGGACGTGGGCCGTGCGGTCAGCCAGTTCCTGTCGGGCCATTTCACCCAGTACGTCGACTACGACTTCACCGCGCGCCTCGAAGACGAACTCGATGCCGTCAGCCGCGGTGAGGAACAGTGGGTCCCGCTGCTCGAGCGCTTCTGGCAGCCGTTCAAGACGCTCGTGGACGACAAGACCGAAAGCGTCGACCGCAGCGAAGCGACGGGCGCGCGCGAACTCGGCACCGATCCCAAGAGTGGCAAGCCCGTATCGGTTCGCCTCGGCCGTTACGGCGCCTATGCGCAGATCGGCACCAAGGACGACGAAGCCAAGCCGACCTACGCCAGCCTGCGCCCCGGCCAGAGCATGCACACCATCACGCTCGAAGAGGCGATGGAACTGTTCAAGCTGCCGCGCAACCTCGGCCAGTCCGAGGCGGGCGAGGATGTGACGGTCGGCGTCGGCCGCTTCGGCCCGTTCGTGAAGCAGGGCAGCACGTATGCCTCGCTCAAGGCGGAAGATGACCCGTACACCATCGAGCTGCCGCGTGCGCTGCAGCTGGTCCAGGAGAAGCTCGAGGCGATCGCCAACCGCACGATCCTCGATTTCGGCAATGGCATCCAGGTGTTGAATGGCCGCTATGGCCCGTACATCACCGATGGCGAGAAGAACGCGCGCATCCCGAAGGATCGCGAACCGAAGACGCTGACCGAAGCCGAATGCGTCGAACTGCTGGCCGCTGCCCCGGTGAAGAAGCCGCGTGGCGGCAAGGCCGCGAAGAAGACGGCAACGAAGAAAGCCGCGACCAAGAAGGCCGCGGCGGCGAAGGAGCCGGCAGCGAAAAAAGCCGCGGTGAAGAAGACCGCCACGAAGAAGGCCGCGACGAAGAAGACGGCGGCAAAGAAAGCCACGGCGACGAAGACGGCCAGCAAGAAGACCGCGACCAAGAAAGCCGCCGTGAAAAAGACCGCCACCGGAAAGGCTGCTGCCAAGAAGACCCCGGCGGCCTGACGTGCGGCGGTTCGAACTGGCCCAGGTTGAAGACGCCGCGGCGCTGCTCCGTGCCGGCGGCGTGGTGGCTTACCCCACCGAGGCCGTGTTTGGCCTGGGGTGCGACCCGCACGATCGCGTGGCGTTCGAGCGGCTTTTCGCGCTGAAGGAGCGCCCTCCCACCCAGGGTGTCCTGCTGATCGCCGCGGACTTCGCCCAGGCCGAGCCCTACATCGATCTCGCGGCCGTGCCCGAAGGCGTCATGGCCCAGGTACACGCGACGTGGCCGGGCCCGAATACGTGGGTCTTTCCTCGCAGCGCGCGCGTGCCCGACTGGGTCGCTGGCGCGCATGCCGGCATCGCCTTGCGCGTCACCGCGCACGAACCGGCCGCCGCGCTTTGCCGCGCCTTCGGCGCGCCGCTGGTATCGACCAGCGCGAACCCGCACAGCGAGCCGCCGGCGCGCGACGTGGCCACGCTGCAACGCTATTTCGAGGGCCGCCTCGAAGCGGCACTCGACGCACCACTGGGCGGCCTCGACCGTCCCACCGTGATCCGCGACGCCCTGACCGGCGCTATGATTCGCGCCTGAGGAAGGGGGAAACACCACGTGGCAACTGTTTTCGAATCCACCGGGCGCGAAAGCGTCCCGATGTTGCCACTGCTGGCGGGTGCCCCCTCGCGCACGGTCGCCTGGCGCGACGGTCATGCCGTCGCCGCCGCAACCTTCCTCGCCCATGTTCGCCAGGTCGCGTCGCTGCTTCCCGAGGCGGTCGGCGCGGTGAACCTGTGTGAAGACCGCTATGCATTCCTGGTCGCGTTCGCGGCGCTGGTCCTGCGCGGCCAGGTGAACCTGTTGCCGCCGTCGCGTGCACCGCATGCCGTCGACGAGGTGATGGCCAATCACCCCGGTTGCTATGCCATCGGCGAGCTGGCGCTCGATCCGGCGCCGGCCGGTTACCTGCGCATGCCTGTGCTCGACGAGACCCAGCCGGCGTACGGCGAGGTTCCCGCGATCGCTGCGGATGCCATCGTCGCCATCGGCTACACCTCGGGTTCCACGGGTAAGCCGAAGCCGAACATCAAGACCTGGGGCAGTTACGCTGCCAGCAACCTTGGCAACATCCGCATGCTCCACGGCGTGATCGGCGGGCCGTTCGACGTGGTCGCCACCGTCCCGCCGCAGCACATGTACGGCATGGAGATGTCGGTCGTGATGCCGCTGATGTCCGAGGTTAGCGTGCACGCCGGGCGCCCCTTCTTCCCGGCGGACGTGGCCAGCGCGCTGGCCTCGATGCCGGAGCCCCGCGCGCTCGTCACCACGCCGGTACATCTCCGCGCGCTGGTCGAATCGGGCGTGCAGCTGCCTTCCCTTGCCGCCTTCGTCTCGGCGACGGCGCCCATGCCGGTCGAACTCGCCATCGAGGCGGAAAAGCGCTTCGGCGCACCGATGTGCGAAGTGTTCGGCTCCACCGAGACCTGTGTCTTCGCCAGCCGGCGCACGGCGATCGAGGAGGAGTGGTCGCTCTATGACGGGGTGACGCTGCATTCGCAGCCCGACGGCACCCTGGTGGATGCGCCCCAGCTCGCCGAGCCGATGGCACTGGCCGATATCGTCACCCTGCACGGTGGCGGCCGCCGTTTCCGCCTCTGCGGGCGGAATACCGACCTGCTGGAGATCGCCGGCAAGCGGGCGTCGCTTGGCGACCTCAACCGCCGCCTGCTCGCCATCGAAGGCGTGACGGACGGCGTGCTGTTCCAGCTGGATGAGCCGGACGCCTCGGGCGTACGCCGCATCGCCGGCCTCGTGGTCGCCCCTGGGCTCACCGCGGAGGCGGTGCTGGGGATCCTGCGCGCCGCGATGGATCCCGTCTTCCTGCCGCGCCCGCTGCGCGTCGTGGAGGCGCTCCCGCGCAACGAGACCGGCAAGCTGCCGCGCGGCGCCCTGCTGGCCCTGGTCCAGCGCTAGGGCGGGTTACAATCACCGGTCCACGAACCGGAGATTCCCATGAAAGTCCTCGTCATCGGCAGCGGCGGCCGCGAACACGCCCTGGCCTGGAAGCTCGGCCAGTCGCCGCGGGTCGACGAGGTGATCGTGGCACCGGGCAACGCGGGTACCGCGGTCGAGCCGGGCGTGCGCAACGCGAACGTTGCCGTCACCGATATCGATGGCCTGCTGGCCCTGGCGAAGAAGGAAGGCGTTGGCCTGACCGTCGTCGGGCCGGAAGTCCCGCTGGTGGCCGGCGTCGTCGATCGCTTCGCCGCGGACGGCCTGCGCTGCTTCGGCCCGAGCGCCGCCGCGGCCCAGCTGGAGGGCAGCAAGGCCTTCGCGAAGGACTTCCTCGCCCGCCACGCCATCCCGACCGCGCACTACGCCGTCTTCACCGACCTCGAGCCGGCCCTGGCGCACGTCCGCGAGAAGGGTGCGCCGATCGTCATCAAGGCCGATGGCCTCGCCGCCGGCAAGGGCGTGGTCGTCGCCATGACCCTCGCCGAGGCCGAAGCCGCGCTGCACGACATGCTCGGCGGCAAGGCGTTCGGCGATGCGTCGTCGCGTGTGGTGGTCGAGGAGTTCCTCGATGGCGAGGAAGCCAGCTTCATCGTCATCGCCGATGGCAAGCGCGCCCTGCCCATGGCCACGAGCCAGGACCACAAGCGCCGCGACGATGGCGACCAGGGCCCGAACACAGGTGGCATGGGTGCGTACTCCCCCGCGCCGGTCGTCACCGACGAGGTGTCGGCGCGGGTCATGCGCGAGATCATCGAGCCGACGCTCGCCGGCATGGTCGCGGACGGCGCGCCGTTCACCGGGTTCCTCTACGCGGGCCTGATGATCGATAAGACCGGCGCACCCAAGGTCATCGAATTCAACGTTCGCTTCGGCGATCCGGAAACCCAGCCGATCATGCTTCGCCTGCAGTCGGATCTGGTCGACCTCGTCGAAGCGGCGCTCGACGGGGATGTCGGCTGCGTCCAGGCGCAGTGGGATCCGCGTCCCTCGCTGGGCGTGGTGCTCGCCGCCGGCGGATACCCCGGCAAGGTTCGCGCTGGCGATGTCATCACCGGTTCGGCGGCTGACTTCGGCCCCGACGTGAAGGTCTTCCACGCCGGTACGGCTGTCGGTGTTGACGGACAGCCGGTGACCGCTGGTGGCCGCGTGCTGACGGTCTGCGCCCTTGGCGCCGACCTCGTCGAGGCACGTGCCGCGGCTTATGAGGCGGCGGGGGCGATCACGTTCGCCGACGTGTTCTACCGCCGCGACATCGCGCATCGCGCGCTCGCCCGCAAGGCGTGAGCCCGCACTGAGCTGGCTCCCGGGGCAGCCTGGGTGGTGCGCTACACTGCGCCCACACCACCAGGCTGACCACGGAATGTCCCAGTTCTCGCTCCTCGGCAAGCGCCGCTTCGCGCCGTTCTTCTGGACCCAGGCACTCGGTGCGTTCAACGACAACGCCTTCCGTAACGCGATGGTCATGCTCGTCGCGTTCCAGATGGCCTTGCCCGATAGCCAGGTCTCGCTCTACACCAACCTGGCGCCCGCGCTGTTCATCCTGCCGTACTTCCTGTTTTCCGCGACGGCGGGGCAGCTGGCCGAGAAGTTCGAGAAGACGCGCATCATCCGTTTCGTGAAGCTGTTCGAGATCGCCGCCATGGCGATCGCGGCGATCGGCTTCCACACGCACCACATTTCATTGCTGCTGCTCGTGCTGTTCCTGATGGGCGTGCACTCCACCGTGTTCGGCCCGATCAAGTATTCGATCCTGCCGCAGGCGCTCGAGCGCAGTGAGCTGGTCGGCGGCAACGCGCTAGTTGAGACGGGTACGCAGCTCGCCATGCTCATCGGCATGATCGTGGGCAACTCGCTCATGCTCATCGCCGGCTATGGCACCACGGCGGCATCGGCCGCGACCCTGGTGATCGCTGCCGCCGGTTACCTCACCTGCCGGGCGATCCCCGCCGCGCCGGCGACCGCGCCGGATCTCCGCTTCAACTGGAACCCTCTGTCCGAAACCTGGCGGGTACTCAAGCTGACCCATGAGGACCGCGCCGTGTTCAACGCGGTGCTTGGCATCTCGTGGTTCTGGTTCTTCGGCACGGTGATGATCGCCCAGCTGCCGAACTACACGCGGCACGTGCTCGGCGGCGACGGCTCGGTGAACACGCTGGTGCTCACCCTGTTCTCACTGGGCACGGGCATCGGTTCGCTCCTGTGCGAGAAGCTCTCGCGCAAGCGCGTCGAGATCGGCCTGGTGCCCATGGGTGCCTTCGGCCTGACCGTCTTCGCCATCGACCTGTACTTCGCGCGGCCGTCCGTGGCGCCGGGTGCCGCGCTGACCTGGAGTGCGTTCCTCTCGGTCCCCGGCGCATGGCGTGCCGCGCTGGACCTTACGTTGATCGGCGCGTTCGCCGGCTTCTACGTCGTGCCGCTCTTCGCGTTCGTGCAGAGCCGCGCACCGCGCGATCGCCTCTCGCGCATCATCGCGGGCAACAACATCGTCAACGCGTTGCTGATCTGCCTGGCGTCCGGCTTCGGCATCGGCCTCACCGCGATGGGACTGGAGACGCCGACGATTTTCCTGATTACCGGTGTGATCAACATCGCCGTGGCGGTGTACATCTTCACGCTGGTACCCGAGTTCATGATGCGTTTCATGACCTGGGTGGTGGTGAATACGCTGTACCGCGTGCGCGTGGATGGATTGAAGAACGTGCCTGACGAGGGCGCCGCCGTCGTCGTGTGCAACCACGTGAGCTTCATGGATCCGCTCATCCTGATGGCCTGCGTCCGCCGGCCCATGCGCTTCGTCATGTACTACAAGATCTTCAACATCCCGGTGCTGAACTTCATCTTCCGCACGGCCAAGGCCATTCCCATCGCGGGGCGCAATGAAGACGCGGCGCTGATGGAGAAGGCGTTCGAGCAGATCGACGAAGCACTCGCGGCGGGCGAGGTGGTCTGCATCTTCCCCGAGGGTGGCCTGACCCGCGATGGCGCGATCAGCACGTTCCGGCCTGGCGTCGATCGCATCCTCGCGCGTCGGCCGGTACCGGTGGTGCCGCTGGCGCTGCGCGGCATGTGGGGCAGCATCTTCAGTCGCCGCGATGGCGCGCTGCGCCGCGCGCGATTACCGCGCCGGTTCTGGTCGCGGATCGAGCTGGTCGGTGGCGCGCCGTTCCCCGCAGGCACCGCCCAGGCGGCGGTGCTGGAGGCGCGGGTCAGTGAGCTGCGCGGCGATAAGGCCTGACGCGACGCGTCAGGCGAACCAGGCCGCGAGCACGATCACCGCAACCACGGTAAGCCACACGACGAGCACGCGGCGGATCACGCGGCGCGCATCTTCCAGCTCCGCGATGGGATCGCTGACGTCCTGCGCATAGCCGTCGCCCGCTTCGACGTCGGCATCGACGCCGGCACGCGCCACGGCGCCCAGGAAATCGGGATCGAGCCGCGAGCGCGGGCTCCCCGACTGATGGTGCCAATGCCTCCAGGCGCCCATGACGGCATCGAAATCCGAGACCAGGGCCATCGCGAACACCATGAGGTGCGCGGGAATCCAGTCAAGGGCATCGGCCAGACGCTGGGCGGCGCTGCGGGCATCCGCGTCGAGCGCGAGCGAAGCGTCGCGGGCCAGGGTTTGCGCCAGGCGGTAGCCCAGTGCGCCGGCCGGGCCCAGGAGGAAGAACCACAACAGCACGCCGAAGCGCCGGCGCAACGCGGCGAAGAACGTCGCTTCGACCAGTGCGGGCGCGAACCACGGCAAGGGATCGGCGCCGGATTGCAGGGCAGCCACCGCCTCATCGCGGCGTAGCGTGTCGGTCGCGCGGGTGATGGCATCGATGTCGCTCTCGATTTCACGCGGGCCGAGGCAGTACACCAGCACGACCACCGCGAAGAGGAGCCATGCGACGTCGAAGAAGGGCAGGGCGCGGAGGATCCCGGCGATGATGGCGCAGGCGATCACCGGCACGAGCAGGATGATGGCGACGCGGCCCGCGCCGGAGGTATCGCCCAGCCGGCTGACCCAGCTCCGGAACCAGCGCTCGTCGCGCCAGCGCGCCAGTTGCGGCACGCTCCAGGCAATGACGAGGGCGATGAGGACGGCGAGCAGTCGTAAGGCCATGGGATGCGCGTTCAACGGGACTTGGCCCGATTGTAGGCGAAGCCCTAGCGCTTGGGCGCGCTCGCGATCAGTTCGGCCAGGCTGACGCCACGCAGCGCGAGCCAGTGCTCGATGAGCCGGTACGACACCGAGAGCGGCGGTGGCACGCCGAGCGCGCCTGAGGCCATCCCCTGGACGATATCGTCCACCGTGAACCAGCGGGCGTCCTCGAGCTCATCATCGCGCAGGCGGATGTCGCGGGATTTCGCCACCGCGGTGAAGCCAACCATCAGTGAAGCCGGGAGGGGCCAGGGCTGCGACGAGTGGTACGTGGCATGCAGTACCTCGACGCCCGATTCCTCACGGACCTCGCGCTTCACCGCATCCTCGAGCGATTCGCCGGGCTCGATGAAACCGGCCAGGGTCGAATAGCGGCCCTGTGGCCAGCCGCGCTGGCGGCCGAGCAGGCAGGCGTCGCCGTGCTCCACGATCACGATGATCGCGGCGTCGGTGCGCGGGAAGTGCAGGTGTGCGCCATCCGGGTTGGTGCATTGCACGCGGTGCCCGGCGGCGACAACCACCGTGGGCGCGCCGCACAGCGTGCAGAAGCGGGTCTGGCGCTGCCAGTGGGTCACGCCCTTGGCGAACGCGAACAAGCCTGCCTCGAAGGCATCGAACAGCAGGCCGGCGTCACGCAGCGACATGCGCCGCGCACCGGTCATGCCTTCGAACAGCGCGGCGTGGGCCTCATCGAGCACCACCGTGAACCACGCGCGCCCGTCAGCGAGGCCAAGCAGCGTGGAGGGCACATCGCCGAAGCGCTCGTTGCGCATCGCGGGCAGCATCCAGTGCGGCGCGTCGGCGTCGGGCGTGACGAAGGCCTGGCCTTCGGTATCGAGCACGAGGAAGCGAGTGCTGGCGGCCTGCTCGGTTTCCTCGACCCAGAGGCGGTCGTCGCGGCGTTCCGCCATGCGATCGATCGCGATGCCGGCGAAGACGTTTTCCCTGGCGCGGCTGGCGGCGGCCTGGTCGCGTTCCTGCCCGGCGCTCACTCAGCCGGGCCGGTCAGGCGCTGAACGACGAGCCGCAACCGCAGGTCGTCTTCGCGTTGGGATTGCGGATGACGAACTGCGAACCGCTGAACGATTCCGCGTAGTCGATTTCCGCGCCGGTCAGGTACTGCAGCGACAGCGGATCGACCACGAGCGTGACGCCCTCGCGCGATACAGCAAGGTCGTCCTCGGCCTGGTCTTCATCGAAGGTGAAGCCGTACTGGAACCCCGAGCAGCCGCCGCCACTGATGTACACGCGCAGCTTGAGGCTGGGGTTACCTTCCTCTTCGATAAGCTCGTGCACCTTGCGGGCGGCCGCCTCGGTGAAAACCAGGGGCGCGCCAGCCGACCGGTAATCCGGCGCGCCGGTCGGGGCCATGGGGAATGGGTTATTCATGCCCACCATAATGGCGCCGTTCGCCCGCAGGTCAAGCCTTCAGGTGAGGGCCGGTGCGGCATCGATGGCCTGCTGGGCCAGCTGGCGAACCGAGACCGGGGCGCGGTGGATCATCTTGCCGTTCACCTGGGCGCCGGCGGCCATTTCCAGCACCTGGTAATGCACATCGCCCTCCACGCGAGCCAGCGAGGCCAGTTCGAGCCGCTCCGCGACGTCGATGTCGCCGGTGACGCCGCCGTTGATCACCGCGTGGGGCACCTCGATGCGGCCCGTCACATGGCCAGTCTCACTGACCGTGAGCACGCCGTCGCTGCCGGGATCGGCGTGGATCGAGCCTTCGACCGTGCCATCGAGGTGGAGCGCGCCGGAGAAGTGGACGTCCCCACGGACCGTCACGCCGCGCGCGATCAGGCTGGTGGTGGCGCCGGACGCGGTTGGCGTGTGCTTACGGTTGCTGCTGAACATCGGTGACCTCATCGGTACGGGTGGCGTCGGCCCAGGCGATCGCCGAAGTGGTGGTATCGCCGGCATCGGCGCCGGCCGTGAAGCGCAGGCGCGTAGGTTTGAACCCCGCGGGCACGGTAAAGCTGGCCTGGACCTGCTGGAAGTATTTGAAGGAAAAAGGAATGCCGGTGGACGCCGCGGACTGGCCAAGGGCTGCGCCCTCGAGGGTGCTGACCTTGTTTCCCTGGATCCCTTCGACCGCGACCTTCAGGTTGCCCTTCACCAGCTCACCGCGGCGCGCGTTCTGGGTCAGGGTCACCACCATGTTCCACGCGTTCGGCATGCCGGGGACCCCGGAGACCCGGGCACCCTGGATCTTGAGGCCATCGCGCTGGCCGTTGCCGCCAACGAGCCGCGAATAGAACGCGAGGTCGGTGCGCAGGCCGCTGATTTCCTCGTCGCGCTCCGCCAGGTTCTTCTTGAGCTCTTTCGTGGCGATATCCGCCACCTGGCCTGCGCGCTGCAGGTTGGCGACCTGCTGGCGCAGCTCTTCGTTATCGGTGCGGAGCTGGCTGACGCTGGCGCGCCCCGGCACCGCGGATGAGCCTCCGGTGCCCGTCATGGCCCACGCAAGGCCGGCCGCCACGACGATGCTGGCCAGCCAGCCGGCGCCCCACAGGAGCTTTGTCCGGCGGTCGCGGGCTGCATCGTGCGTACGCACGACAAAGCGTGGCGGTTGGCGTGGCGCCATGGAGGGTTCCGTGCAAGAAACGTGAAGGGCGATGGTATAGCCCCTGTGTTTCGAAATGGTCAAGGAACCCTGTCAGGTCTTACGAAAAAGGCCGCCTCGCGGCGGCCTTTCGTCGGATCAGTGCTCCAGGGAGCCGACCTTGCTGAGCATGTAGCGCTCGGGGCCGATATCCGAGATAAGGCTGAACTGGGTTTCCAGCCAGTCGATATGCTCTTCTTCCTGGCCCAGGATGAACTTGAACAGGTCGCGGCTCACGAAGTCGTGGATGCCTTCGCTGTACGCGATGGCTTCGCGCAGGTCCTTCGTGGCGACCATTTCGAGGTCGAGGTCGCCCTGGAGGCATTCGACCACGTTCTCACCGATGCGCAGCTTGCCGAGGTGCTGCAGGTTGGGCAGGCCGTCGAGGAAGAGGATCCGCTCGATGAGCTTGTCCGCGTGCTTCATTTCCTCGATGGATTCCTCGTACTCGTGCTTGGCCAGCTCGTTGTAGCCCCAGTCCTTGAACATCCTGTAATGCAGGAAGTACTGGTTGATAGCGGCCAGCTCGTTGTAGAGCACCTTGTTGAGGAACTCGATGACTTTCGCGTCGCCCTTCATGTGGCGTCTCTCCCTTGAATGCAGACGCGACTATACGTCGCCGCAAAAGACGATGACGTAACGAGAATGAACACGAATCGCGTCCGCGATTCCGAATGACATGTGGGAGCGCGCTTGCGCGCGATCCGGCCAGCGGCCGGCCCGGATATCTCAGGCCGTAGCAGGCAGGAACGTAAGCACCGCCGGCCTGGCCTCGACCGCCTCGCGCAGGCACTGCCGCGCCTCGGGCTCACAAGCCCCGCAGCAGTCCGAGCAACCCGTACGAGTCTGGAGCTCGGCAAAGGTATCGACGCCCTCGGCCGCAAGGCGGCGGATGGCGTGGTCGGTGACGGCGTTGCACATGCAGATGTACATGGTGCGAATTCGAACGCGAATGCGAACGATTGTCAACAACACAAATGTGAAGGCCGTTCAGGCACCGGTCCGGGTGCGGCCGTTCGCGGGATCCGCATGGCTCCGGCACCTCGTGGGAGCGCGCTTGCGCGCGATGGTCCGCGACCGCTCCGCCTACTGCCCAGCTTCCCTGGCCTGCCGCAAAAGCTCCGCCTGCTGCGGACAGCTGCCCACCTCCACACTGCAGACGCTTTCCACCATCGGCGCGAACTGGCGCAGGGCCCGCTCATAGACCTGCCGCTTGAAGTTGACCACGTGGTGGGCCGGGTACCAGAAATCCACCCACCGCCAGAGGTCGAACTCCGGCTTCTCGCACGCATCGAGCTTGAGGGCTTCCTCACCGCCGGTCAGGCGCAGCAGGAACCAGACCTGCTTCTGGCCGATGCAGGTAGGGCGCTGGTGGTGGCGGACGAAGCGGCTGGGCAGCCGGTAACGCAGCCAGCCGCGGGTCTCGGCCAGCACTTCGACGTGGTGCGCCTGCAGGCCGGTCTCTTCCTCCAGCTCGCGGAACATGGCTTCCAGCGGTGTTTCGTCGCTGCGCATGCCGCCCTGGGGGAACTGCCAGCCGTCACGATTCACCCGACGCGCCCAGAACAGGCGGCCGTCGGCGTTGAGGAGGACGATCCCCACGTTCGGTCGATAGCCATCTGCGTCGATCATTCAGCCTCCGCGAGCCTTTCGCGTTACGGTCGATTCAACCACAGCGCGAGAAGTTGCTTCAAGGCGCCTCTTGATCGGCGAGCCAGCCCCGATTAAACTGCCCGGCCTTCGCGGCCAAGCCCGCGGACGACCAGGTTTCACGGCTAGGTAGCTCAGCTGGTCAGAGCGCGGCACTCATAATGCTGAGGTCGGCGGTTCGAGCCCGCCTCTAGCCACCAGGAAAAGAAAAAGCCGCTCCGGTCCCCGGGGCGGCTTTTTTCTTGCCCGCCGCACACCTGTGGGAGCGAGCTTGCGAGCAATGGGCCCTGCGGGAGGGCATCGTTCGCAAGCTCACTCCCACAAGAGATCGCGTCGTTAGGGGCCGGGTTCCAGGAGCGTGGCCGTCTCCAGGTCGAGCGTGGGCGCGGTATCCAGCACCACCCGGGCCAGCTCCACCACGTTGTGCACCCGCAGCTTCGCCATCAGGTTCGACCGGTGCAGTTCCACGGTTTTCGGGCTGATTTTCAGCTCGCTCGCGATCACCTTGTTGAGCTTGCCAAGCATGATTCCGTCCAGCACCTGCGATTCGCGGCGGGTCAGGGAAACCCCGGGGCGCAGGTTCGCCAAGGGGTCGGGATCAGGCCCCGCGGCGGGGTCCTCGCCAAGCGGCATGAGGAACACCGCCTGGAAGCTGACGGGCGCCACGTCGAGCACCTCGCGGGTTACGCGATAGCGCCGGGGTGCGGCGTGCCGGTCGCGGAAGAGGAATTCATCGGGCTGGCCGGTGGGCAGGAGATGGTTTTCCAGCCAGGCGGGGCCGGCTCGGCCCCTGGAGATGCCGAATTCGCGACGGAACGCCGCGTTGATCATGACGGCGTGACCGCCATCGCTTCGCCAGACCACGCAGGGCCAGGGCAGGGCGGAGAACACTCCCTCGGCCAGCTCGCAGGGCTGCGGCTGGTCGACAGACTCACGGCCAAGGCACATCGATGCCTCCTTCGGTGAACCACAAGGGGTCGGCGCGCCCCCTGACGCCGCCGATCTAGTTACCACTGCAACCGTTGGGCGATGAAAAGTCCATGAACCCGGCCGCCGGATTGGCCAAACTGCGATCTGCGTCGTGAAGCTTCCCTGCGCCCGGTCATTTTTTCCGGGTTGCTACAATCCCCGTCAGAAACCGCTCATTCCTGGCCCCCATGCGTATCTTCAAGACCTTCAATATCGAGGCGGCCCACCGCCTGCCGAACGTGCCCGAGGGGCACAAATGCTCGCGCCTGCACGGCCACTCCTTCCATGTGGAGCTCCATGTGGAAGGCCCGATCGACCCCGTTTTCGGCTGGGTCATGGATTTCGGCGACCTCAAGGCTCGCTTCAAGCCGCTGTACGAGCGCCTGGACCACAACTACCTCAATGACATCGAGGGGCTGGATAACCCGACGAGCGAAAACCTCGCCCGCTGGATCTTCGAGCGCCTGCGTCCCGAGGTGCCGCTGCTGTGCAAGGTGGTGGTGCATGAAACCTGCACGTCGGGCGCCGAGTACGCGCCGTAAGCCAGGCGCCTATTCGGCAAGACGAAACCTGTCATCGCAACAAAAAGTGGTTGCTGCCCTGCAACAGGCGGGACTACACTCCGGCACCTTCCCGTTTCCCGGCGGTTCCCTGATGGCGCACGTAAACGCTTACGCTGACCTTGCCCATTTCGTGGAACAGGCCGCGGCTGCGCAGGCGCTTGCCTGGCGCGGCATGGAGCGGGTGGCCGACCTGCAGTTGCAGGCCCTCGAAGGGCATGCGCGCGCGGCGACCGGCCTCATGGCGGATGCGATGCAGGCGCAGGATCCGGACGCGATGCGTGCCGTGATCGCGCGCGGCGGAGACCTGCAGCGGGAAGGCGTCGAGCGTGCCGCAACGGCCGCCGGCGACATCATGGGCGTGGCGGTGCAGACCGCCACCTCGCTCGGCGCATTGGTGGGCCAGCCCGCCAGGGCCTGACCTGCCGCGGCCCACTCGCCAACGACGCGACCGCCCGTCGCGCCGGCGGGTGGTTATGGACTTTCGTCGCTTGTCCGGTGGTTTGCGCCACTGGTATACTTTTCCAGATTAAACCGTGGCCCGTTGAACCATCTGGTGCCGCCTTCGAGCGAAACCACGGGAGCCTCGCGTTGCTCAATAGTCTTGCAGCCGGTCGTCACCTAGCCATGCGCGTGGTCATCACGCAGCTGGCGGTGGCTGTGGTTGCGGGACTCGCTTTCTGCCTGCAGGGGCGTGCCGCCGGACTGGCCGCGTTTGCAGGTGCCCTGGTCGTCGCTTTCGCCACCGCGCTGCTTGCCGCGCGAGCGTTCAGCGCGCTGGGCGGGGCAGGGGCAACGTTCATGCGGTTCCTCGTGGGCATGATCCTTCGCTGGATCGTCCTCATCGGTGGACTGCTGCTCATCCTGGTTCAATGGAAGCTGCCACCCTTGCCGGCACTGGTCGGCCTGGTAGCGGCTTACGCGGTCAACGTATTTGCATTCAGATTCAAGGGTTGAGGCATGGCTAGCGAACCGCAGGGCGGTCTAACCGAATACATCCAGCACCACCTGAACCACATGACGGTGAATTTCAGCGCCGATCATTTCTGGTTCTGGAACCTCCGCGCCGACTCGCTCATCGTGTCGTTCGTGCTGGGTGCCGCGTTCTGCCTGTGGTTCTGGCTGTACGCACGCAAGGCCACGTCCGGCGTGCCGTCCAAGGGCCAGGCCCTGGTCGAGCTCGCCATCGAATTCGTCGATACCCAGGTGAAGGACACCTTCCACGGCGACCGCCGCACGGTCACGCCGCTGGCGCTGTCCATCTTCATGTGGGTGTTCCTGATGAACGCCATGGACCTCCTGCCGGTCGACCTCGCCGGCTGGCTGGTGCACACGTTCGCGGGCGCTGAAACGGCCCACCACACCTACTTCCGCGCGGTGCCCACCGCCGACATCAACACCACCGTCGGCCTGTCGGTCGCCGTGCTGTTCATCGTCATCGGCCACGGCATCAAGGCCAAGGGCGGCTTCGGCTTCGGCAAGGAGCTGCTGACCGCACCGTTCCATGCGGAAAACCCGATCGCCAAGACCATCCTGGTGATCCCGAACTTCCTTCTCAACGTCGTCGAAACCCTGTCGAAGCCCGTGTCGCTCGCCATGCGACTGTTCGGCAACATGTACGGCGGCGAACTGGTGTTCATGCTGATTGCCGGTCTGATGGTGAGCTGGATCAGCTTCGTGCCTGGCGTCGTGTTCAACACGGCCTGGGCGATCTTCCACATCCTGATCATCGCCCTCCAGGCGTTCATCTTCATGATGCTGACGATCGTCTACATCGCCACGGCGCGGGAACATCACTAACTCACCGCACCGACGTTCCACTTTTTTCAGTTCGTCCTTTCCATCCTTTCGTAATTCGTTATCCAGGAGATCACCATGGAACTCGCCTCGCTTCTCGCCCACGTGCAGGGCATGACCGCCATCGCCATCGGCGTCATCATCGGCCTCGGCGCGCTGGGCGCCTGCCTCGGCATCGCCATCATGGGCTCGAAGTTCCTCGAGTCGGCTGCCCGCCAGCCGGAACTGGTCCCGCTGCTCCAGGGCCGCATGTTCCTGCTCGCCGGCCTGATCGACGCGGCGTTCATCATCGGCCTCGCCGTTGCCCTGCTCTTCGCGTTCTCGAACCCGCTGGTCGGCGTCGTCCGCGCTGCCATCGGCGGCTAATCAGCCGTTCGTTCGCCTTGTCGCCGCGGCCTGAGTGCCGCGGCGGCCGTCAGTACACAAGCGTTCGGAGTACTTCGGAGAGATCATGGAAATCAACATGACCTTCCTGGGCCAGATGATCTCTTTTGCGATCCTGGTCTGGTTCACCACCAAATTCGTCTGGCCGCCGCTGAACGGTGCCATCGAAGAGCGCCAGAAGAAGGTGGCCGAGGGGCTTGCCGCCGCTGAGCGTGCCCGCGCGGAACTCAAGGACGCCGACGCCAAGGTCGCGGCCGAGATCAAGCAGGCTCGCGTCCAGTCCACCGACATCATCGACAAGGCACAGGCCCAGGCCAACGCCATCATCGAGAAGGCTCGCGTGGAAGCCACCGAGGAGATCAACCGTCTGAAGGCCCAGGCCCAGGACGAGATCGCCACCATGGCGCAGCGTGCGCGCGAACAGCTGCGTGAGCAGGTCGGTTCGCTCGCCATCAAGGGTGCGGAAAAGATCGTCCAGCGTGAAATCGACCCGGCGGCCCACAAGGCGCTGCTCGACCAGCTCGCTGCCGAGATCTGATCATGGCCCAGGCGCTCACCCTCGCCCGTCCGTATGCGCGCGCTGCCTTCGAGGTAGCGCACGCATCCGGTGCGCTCGCCGACTGGTCGGCAGCGCTGAATTTTGCCGCCGCGGTTGCGGTCGACCCCCAGGTCGCCGGCCTCGGCAACGATCCGCGCGTGCAGCCGAAGCAGCTCGTCGCGATCCACCTTCCGCAAGGCATGTCCGCCGATGCGCCGTTCGCCCGTTTCCTCGAGGAACTGGCGGAGAACGGCCGCATGGGCCTGCTGCCGGAAATCGCCGCGCTCTACGACCAGTACAAGCTGGAGTCGGAGTCGACCCTGAAGGTCAAGGTCACGAGCGCGCTGGATCTCGACAACGCCCAGGCCGAAGCGCTGCGCGCTTCGCTCAAGCGCCGCTTCAAGCGTGAGATCGAACTGGATACGCACGTCGATCCGGCGTTGCTTGGCGGTGTCGTCATCGACACGGGCGAGCAGGTCATCGACGGGTCCGCGCGCGGCCGCCTGCAGCGGCTGGCCAGCGTGCTGACGCACTGATTACGAGCTTCTCATACCACCGGGTGCCGTGAGAGCGGCGCAACCCAAGGAACCGACCATGTCCAGCACCACTCTGAATCCGTCCGAGATCAGCGAGCTGATCAAGTCCCGCATCGAGCAGTTCAAGCTCGGTGCCGAGGCACGCAACGAAGGCACGATCATCAGCGTGTCCGACGGCATCGTGCGCATCCACGGCCTGGCCGACGTGATGCAGGGCGAAATGATCGAACTGCCGAACGACACCTACGCGCTTGCGCTGAACCTCGAGCGCGACTCCGTCGGCGCCGTGGTCCTCGGTGAGTACCAGCACCTGCGTGAAGGCGATACCGCCAAGACCACCGGCCGCATCCTCGAAGTGCCGGTCGGCCCGGGCCTGCTCGGCCGCGTCGTCGACGCGCTCGGCAACCCGATCGACGGCAAGGGCCCGATCGATGCCGCCGGTTCCTCGCCGATCGAAAAGGTCGCGCCGGGCGTCATCTGGCGTCAGTCGGTCGACCAGCCGATGCAGACGGGCTACAAGTCCATCGACTCGATGATCCCGATCGGCCGTGGCCAGCGCGAGCTGATCATCGGCGACCGCCAGACGGGTAAGACCGCTGTCGCGATCGACGCCATCATCAACCAGAAGCACTCGGGCATTAAGTGCATCTACGTGGCCATCGGCCAGAAGCGCAGCTCCATCGCGAACGTGGTGCGCAAGCTCGAAGAGAACGGCGCGCTGGCCAACACCATCGTCGTCGTGGCTTCGGCCTCCGAAGCGGCTGCCCTGCAGTACGTCGCGCCGTACTCCGGCT
Organism: Luteibacter sp. NPDC104163; assembly: GCF_055584245.1. Taxonomy (NCBI): domain Bacteria; kingdom Pseudomonadati; phylum Pseudomonadota; class Gammaproteobacteria; order Lysobacterales; family Rhodanobacteraceae; genus Luteibacter; species Luteibacter sp. NPDC104163. The sequence continues at coordinate 49,790 of NZ_JBVJMK010000009.1, read as the reverse complement.
GCGCCATGGGCGAGTACTTCCGTGACCGCGGCGAAGACGCGCTGATCGTGTACGACGACCTGTCCAAGCAGGCCGTGGCCTACCGCCAGATCTCGCTGCTGCTCAAGCGCCCGCCGGGCCGCGAAGCCTACCCGGGTGACGTGTTCTATCTCCACTCGCGCCTGCTCGAGCGCGCCTCGCGCGTCAGCGCCGAGTACGTCGAGAAGATGACCAATGGCGAAGTGAAGGGCAAGACCGGCTCGCTCACCGCGCTGCCGATCATCGAAACCCAGGCGGGTGACGTCTCGGCCTTCGTGCCGACCAACGTCATCTCGATCACCGACGGCCAGATCTTCCTTGAAACCGATCTGTTCAACGCCGGTATCCGTCCGCCCGTCAACGCCGGTATCTCGGTGTCGCGCGTCGGTGGTGCCGCCCAGACCAAGATCATCAAGAAGCTCTCCGGCGGCGTGAAGCTCGCCCTCGCGCAGTACCGCGAGCTGGCCGCGTTCGCGCAGTTCGCTTCCGATCTCGATGCCGCCACCCGCGCGCAGCTGGATCGTGGCCAGCGCGTCACGGAACTGATGAAGCAGCCGCAGTACGCGCCGCTCTCCATCGGTGAGCTGGGCCTGTCGGTCTACGCTGCCGAGAAGGGCTACCTCGATGACCTGCCGGTCAACAAGGTGCTGGCGTTCGAGAAGGGCCTGCACGCGTTCTTCCGCCAGAACAACGCCGATCTGATGAAGAAGATCGACGAGACCGGCGACTGGGACAAGGACATCGAGGCCACCTTCAAGGCGGGCACCGACGAGTTCAAGAAGACCGGTAGCTGGTAAGCGATACCCACGCGGGGCGGTTCCGCCGCCCCGCTGCGTCACCCCTTAAAGACGAGTAAGCCATGGCAAGCGGCCGCGAAATCAAAACCAAGATCAAGAGCACGCAGAACATGCGCAAGGTGACGCGTGCGCTCGAAATGGTCTCGGCGTCGAAGATCCGCAAGGCGCAGGACCTGATGAAGGCCTCGCGCCCGTATGCGCGCCTGATGCGCAAGGTCATCGCCCACGTCGCCCAGGCCAGCACGGATTTCACCCATCCGTTCCTCACCGAGCGCGAGAACGTCGCGCGCGTCGCGTTCATCGTCGTCTCGACCGATCGCGGCCTGGCCGGTGGCCTCAACTCCAACCTGTTCCGCCGCATGCTCACGGCCATCCGTGAGTGGCAGGGCAAGGGTGTCGAGGTCGATGTGGTGGCCGTGGGCCAGAAGGCCGTGCAGTTTTTCCGCCGCATCAAGGGCGTGAACCTGATCGGCTCGGCCACGCACCTCGGTGAGAAGCCGAAGCTGGAAGACCTCATCGGCGTCATCAAGGTCGTCCTCGATGCCTACACCGATAACAAGCTCGATCGCGTTTTCCTGACCTACAACGATTTCGTGAACACGATCGTGCAGAAGCCGGTCATCGAGGCGCTCCTGCCGGTCTCGCTCGTCGCGAAGGAACTGGAAGACGCGAAGGGTGCGGCTGCGGAAGGCGTGAAGGTCGAGCAGACCCACGACTGGGATTACATCTACGAACCGGATGCGCGCACGGTGCTCGAGCACCTGATGACGCGTTACATCGAGTCCGTGGTGTACCAGGCAGCGCTGGAAAACCTGGCCTCCGAGCATGCCGCGCGCATGGTCGCCATGAAGGCCGCGTCCGACAACGCCACCAAGGTCATCGGCGAGCTCACGCTCAGCTACAACAAGGCCCGCCAGGCCGCGATTACCCAGGAAATCTCGGAAATCGTGGGCGGCGCCGCCGCGGTCTAAACGAACACGCCATGGCGACGCGTTACGCGGCGCCGCTACAGAACCTACTTAAAGATTCATCCGGAGCACATCCATGAGCCAGGGTAAAGTTGTCCAGATCATCGGCGCGGTCGTCGACGTCGAATTCCCGCGTGACCAGGTCCCCGAGATCTACGACGCACTGAAGGTCGAAGGCACCGAGATCACCCTCGAAGTGCAGCAGCAGCTCGGCGACGGCATCGTCCGTTGCATCGCCCTCGGTTCCACCGACGGCCTGCGCCGCAACCTCGTCGCCGTGAACACCGGCGCCGGCATCAAGGTGCCGGTCGGCAAGGCCACCCTCGGCCGCATCATGGACGTGCTCGGCAACCCCATCGACGAAGCCGGCCCGATCGGCGCGCAGGACGCGTGGGAAATCCACCGCGAAGCCCCGTCGTACGACGACCAGGCCGCGGCCAGCGAGCTGCTCGAAACCGGCATCAAGGTCATCGACCTGATGTGCCCGTTCGCCAAGGGCGGCAAGGTCGGCCTGTTCGGCGGCGCCGGCGTCGGCAAGACCGTCAACATGATGGAACTCATCAACAACATCGCGAAGGCGCACTCGGGTCTGTCCGTGTTCGCCGGCGTGGGTGAGCGTACCCGCGAGGGCAACGACTTCTACCACGAGATGAAGGACTCCAACGTCCTCGACAAGGTCGCGATGGTGTACGGCCAGATGAACGAGCCGCCGGGCAACCGCCTGCGCGTCGCGCTGACCGGCCTGACCATGGCCGAGTACTTCCGCGACGAGAAGGACGAGTCGGGCAAGGGCAAGGACGTGCTGCTGTTCGTCGACAACATCTACCGCTACACGCTGGCCGGTACCGAAGTGTCCGCGCTGCTCGGCCGTATGCCGTCGGCCGTGGGTTACCAGCCGACCCTCGCCGAGGAAATGGGCGTCCTGCAGGAGCGCATCACCTCGACCAAGTCGGGCTCGATCACCTCGATCCAGGCCGTCTACGTGCCCGCGGATGACCTTACCGATCCGTCCCCGGCCACCACCTTCGCGCATCTTGACGCGACCGTGACCCTGAGCCGTTCGATCGCCTCGCTGGGTATCTACCCGGCGGTGGATCCGCTCGACTCGACCAGCCGCCAGCTCGATGCCAGCGTCGTCGGCGAAGAGCACTACAACACGGCCCGCCGCGTCCAGCAGACCCTGCAGCGCTACAAGGAGCTGAAGGACATCATCGCCATCCTCGGCATGGACGAGCTGTCGCAGGAAGACAAGGAAGCCGTGTCGCGCGCCCGCAAGATCGAGCGTTTCTTCTCGCAGCCGTTCCACGTGGCCGAAGTGTTCACGGGCTCGCCGGGCAAGTACGTCCCGCTCAAGGAAACCATCCGCGGCTTCAAGATGATCGTGGACGGCGACGTCGACCACCTGCCGGAGCAGGCCTTCTACATGGTTGGCGGCATCGACGAAGCCATCAAGAAGGGCGAGGAGATGGGTGCGAAGAAGGCCGCGTAAGCGCCTCCTTCGTCCCCCTCAACCAAGCACGGAATAGAAGCCCATGACCCATACCATCCGCGTCGACATCGTCAGCGCCGAAGCCGAGATCTACTCCGGCGAAGCCACGCTCGTGGTCGCCACCGGTGAGCTTGGCGAGCTGGGTATCGCGCCGCGCCACGCACCGCTCATCACCCGCCTGAAGCCGGGCCACGTGGACGTGGTCGGCACCAACGGCGAGCGCCAGCAGTTCTACGTCTCCGGCGGCATCCTCGAGGTGCAGCCGCAGGTCGTCACGATCCTCGCCGATACGGCTGCCCGCGCGGCCGACCTCGACGAGGCCGCGGCCCTGAAGGCGAAGGAAGAGGCGGAGGCCGCCCTGGCCAACCGTGGCGAGCAGCTCGACGTGGCCGAGGCCCAGGCCAAGCTGGCCGAGGCCCTGGCGCAGCTCCAGGCGCTGGAGCGCCTGCGCAAGACGCTTAAGCACTAAGCGCCGCGCGCACCGCTTCGAAAGAAACCCCGCCATCCGGCGGGGTTTTTTTGTGCCCGGCCTTCATCCCGCGATGACCTCGCCCATTTCACACTGCCGGATATGCATGTTCGCTACCGCCGCAGCCTGTGGGTCCTCCTCGTCGTCGCGATCGTCCTGATCGTGGCGCGGATCGCGCTGCCGTACATCGTGCTCAACCAGCTCAATGCCCGCCTGGCGCGGATGGGCTCGTACGCCGGGCATATCGAAGACATCGATATCCATCTGTGGCGCGGTGCCTATTCCCTCGACAGCCTGCGGATCACCAAGGTGGACGGGAAAATCCCCGTGCCCCTTTACGACGCCCGCCGCACCGACATTTCGCTGAGCTGGCTGGCCCTGACCCACGGCCACCTGCGCGGCAAGGTCGAGTTCATCGAGCCCACCCTGAACTTCGTCGATGGCAAGGGCGAGGGCGATACCCAGACAGGCAAGGGCGTCGACTGGCGGGCGCAGCTGCGCGCGATCGTGCCCACGCGGATCGACGAGCTCCGGGTGGTCGATGGCACGGTCACGTTCCACAACTTCGTATCGAGCCCGAAGGTCGACCTGAAGATGACCGCGGTCAACGGTACGGTCACCAACCTCACCAACGTGGAGCGGAAAGGTGGCTCGCGCGTCGCCCATCTGGACGCGACAGCACGCATCCTGGGCGATGCCCCGTTGCAGACGAAGGCGGAGTTCGATCCGCTCGAGCAAGCGGGCGACTTCAGCTACGAGCTCACCGTGCGCAACATCAAGCTGGTGCGCGCTAACGATCTTGTGCGCGCCTATTCCGGCCTGGATTTCGCCGGCGGCGAAGGCGACTTCGTCATGGAACTCCAGGCAAAGGATCGCAAGCTCAACGGCTACGCCAAGCCCCTGTTCCACGACCTCAAGATCTTCAGCTGGAAGCAGGATGTCGTGCAGGAGAAGAAGAACCCGCTGAAGCTCGCCTACGAGGCCGTGGCCGAGGGCGTCACCAAGGTCTTCAAGAACCAGTCGAAGGACCAGTTCGCGACGCGAGTGCCCATCTCCGGCACGATCGACAGCCGCAACATGTCCGTCGGCCAGGCCATCGTCGGCATACTGCACAACGCGTTCGTGGAAGCGTACAAGCCGAATCTCGAGCATCTAACCGAGCGTCCGAAGGACGACAAGGACTGACCCGCCACCGGTTAGTGCGGACGGCGGACTTGGCAGGGCGACCCGAAACGCGCGAAAGTGCGCCCCTGGCAAACTGGCAGGCAAGTTTATGACCCCACCGCTGCACGTCCTGATCCTCGCCGCCGGCGAGGGCAAGCGCATGAAGTCCGCATCCGCCAAGGTGTTGATGCCGCTCGCCGGCAGGCCGCTACTTGCCCACGTCATCGAGGCTGCGCGCGCACTGGGCCCGGCGGGCGTCCACGTGGTCTACGGCCACAATGGCGAGCAGGTGCGCCGCGCCTTCGCCGCGGATACCGCGCTGGGCTGGATCGAGCAACGCGAGCGGCTGGGCACCGGCCACGCCGTGCGCACGGCGCTCGAAGCCCTGCAGGCCGACGGCAAGCTCGAGGGCCGCGTGCTCGTGCTCTACGGCGATGTGCCGCTCATCCGCAGTGAAGTGCTCTCTGCCCTGGTGGCCGGCGACGCGGGACTCGCGATGCTCGCCACGCGCTTGCCGAATCCGGCGGGCTATGGCCGCGTCGTGCTGGACGCCCAGGGCAAGGTGCGCCACATCGTCGAAGAGAAGGACGCGAGCGCGGCGCAGCGCGCCATCGATGTGGTGAACACCGGCATCGTGGCGGGCGACGCGGAGCGCCTGCTGGACTGGACACAGCGCCTCGGCAACAGCAACGCGCAGGGCGAGTATTACCTCACCGATATCTTCGAGATGGCCGCCGCCGAGGGCGCGCCGGCCGCCTGCGTCGACTGCGACCCCGTCGATGCCTCGGGTGCCAACGATCCGTGGCAGCTGGCTGGCCTGGAGGCGATGTACCGCGAGCGCATGGCTCGGCAGCTGGCTGTCGCCGGCGTACGCATTGCGGATCCGTCGCGGATCGATATCCGCGGCAAGGTCACCACGGGTACCGACGTGGAGATCGATGTGAACGTCATCCTCGAGGGTGACGTGGAGCTGGGAAACGACGTGCGCATCGGGCCGTTCACGCGCGTGCGTAACGCCACGCTGGCCGCCGGCACCGTCGTGCTCGCGCATTGCGACCTCGATGGCGTGGTGACGCACGGCCCCTGCACGATCGGCCCCTTCGCGCGCCTGCGCCCGGGTACCGACCTGGCGGAGGGCGTGCACATCGGCAACTTCGTCGAAACCAAGAACGCGGTGATCGCCGCGGGATCGAAGGCTAACCACCTCTCGTACCTTGGCGACACGGTGATCGGCAGCAAGGTGAACATCGGCGCGGGCACCATTACCTGCAACTACGATGGCGTGAACAAGAGCCGCACGACCATCGAGGACGGCGTGTTCGTGGGTTCCAACAGTTCACTCGTCGCTCCGGTCACCCTGGGGGCCGGCTCGACGATCGGCGCCGGCACGGTAGTGACCCGCGACGCCCCCGCCGGCGAACTCACGCTCGCCCGCGCACGCCAGACCACGATCCCCGACTGGCACCGCCCAACCAAGAAATAACCCTGTGGGAGCGCGCTTGCGCGCGATCGCGCGCAAGCCCGCTCCCACAAGAGCCGGGGTTCAGCGGTAACGCCAGCCGTCGATCTCGACGAGCAGTTCCTCGCGGCAGATATCGCCATGAACGAGCAGCAGTGGCGCATCGGGCCAATGCGCGGCCGCAAACGCTTTGACCTCTGCCGCGTCCGCGGGGTGGCGTACGTAGGCCTTGAGCGGCGCGCGCGCGTCGAATCCTTCGGGAATGCCGCCGTTCGCCAGCAGCGCATCGAGGTTCCGGCGCGTCTCGGCCAGCTGCGCGGCGAGATCCCCGGCGTGCGCGGAGGCATGTCCGACGACCGCGGCGGTGCCCGAGATGGCCAGCAGGTCGTCCGCAGGCAACAGCGTGCCGCGGGCGAAGCTGGGCGGCGTGCGGCCGTACTGGCGGGGATACTGCCAGGCGCTCACCTGGCGCGGGTTCTCGACGCGGGTGCCCGGGCGGTCGGTTGCCAGCAGGTAAACCTGGAGCAGGCCTTTACTCGCGTGGTGCCCGATCGCCGAGGCCGCCGGAAAGCCCTGGGCAAACGCCTCGCCCATGCCGGCGATGCGGCCGTTGCAGAACAGCTTGTAGCGCTCATCGTCCCCTGCGCCCGCATTGATCGCGCCGAGGTAGTTCCAGATGCGCTGCACGTGGCATTCCGGCCCGCGTGAGACGAAAGCGGACAACTGGCGATAGGCATGCGCGGCCGCGCCTTCCGGATCACCGTGGTCCGCCTCGTCGCACTCCACGGCGGCGTACAGCCAGCCGCCGCCGCGCGACCAGCGCAGGTCGCCGTCACGCCCGTACGTCACGTCCGCATCCACGGTCCAGACCTCGACGGGCGCCTCGCCCAGCGGCTCCAGCGCGACGCCGAGCCAGCGCGGATCGTCGATCGCGCTTGCCGCGCGGCCAAAGCCAAACGCGGCCAGGGTGCGCGACGACAGCGGGCCAGCCGGCGGCTCGCGGTAGGTGACGGTCGGTGAAGGGCGGGCGGCGAGCGGGGCTCGCTCGCGCATGTCGCTGGCTGAGCGCATCGAGGCTTCCATGTAAACGCTGGGCCCCATCATATCCTGCGACCGGCCACGCGTTCGTGGCCGCGTCTTCACGTGGCTGAATGTAGGCTCGCCAGGGCATGAAAAGCCCTGTGTTACACTCCGCCGCCGCTGCCATCCGGGGGGAGGCAGGCATGATCCGGGGACCTGGAAACACCAATGGCAACGCAGACCGAAGCACAGAAAGAACTCGCAGAACTGATCGTCACCAGCCTGAACCTGGAGAGCGTGAAGCCGGCCGATATCGACCCGGAAGCGCCCCTGTTCGGCGGCGACCTCGGGCTGGATTCCATCGACGCGCTGGAAATCGCCCTCGCGGTGTCCAAGCGCTATGGCTTCCAGCTGAAGTCGGATAACCCCGACAACCGCACCATCTTCACGAGCCTGCGCACCCTGTCCGAGCACATCGAACAGCACCGCGCGGCCGCCTGACGGCCCGTTCAGGTCACGCTGCCTCGTGCCGTGGTTTGCTCTGCGCAAACACGGCATACGACCATGACCGACACCGCAGCCTGCTACACACAGGCCTTCCGCTTCGCGGCGGGCCACCCCAGCTTCGCCGGGCATTTTCCCGGGCGGCCCATCGTGGCCGGCGTGCTGATCCTCGAGCAGGCCGCACGGGCGCTCCGGGCATGGCGCGATGCGTCGGTGCGCCAGGTCGTCGATGCGAAGTTCATCGCGCCGCTCCTGCCCGACGAAGAGGCCGTGCTGGAGCTGAGCGAAGCCGGTGAGCGCCGTTACCGCGTGGTGGTGCGTCGCGGGGACGCGATCCTCCTGCGCGGCACGCTGGAGGGCAGCGCATGAGCCACTGGCAGCAGCGCGAAGGTGGCGGCTTCTTCGCCATCTGGCTTATCCGCACGATCGGGCTTCGCCTGGGCCGCCGCGTCGCGCGCCTGCTCTTGTGGCCGATCGCGCTCTACTTTTTCCTGCGCCGCCCCGCGGAGCGGCTGGCCTCGCGCTTGTACCTCGCGCGCGTGCTCAACCGCCCCGTGACCCACGCGGATGTGTTCCACCACATCCACATGTTCTCGGCGACGCTGCTTGATCGCATGTTCTTCCTGGCGCGCGGTGAGCGCGACTTCATCGTCGAGGCCGAAGGCGTCGCCGAACTGGATGCCTGCCTCGATGAAGGCAAGGGCGTTCTCCTCCTGGGCTCGCACCAGGGTAGCTTCGAGGCGTTGCGCGCACTCGGCCAGCGCCGCCCGGACGTTCCGCTGCGGGTCGTGCTCGACAAACAGAAGACGCCCGCGCTGACGGCCTTGCTGGAAGCGCTCGCCCCGGACGTGGGTGCCGCCGTGATCGACGCCTCGCTCGGCGGCACGTCAGTTGCGCTCGCCATGGCCGAGGGTGCCGCGAAAGGCGGCATGGTGGCCCTGCTTGCCGACCGTGGCAATCCGCACGAAGCCTCGCGCGTCGTGCCGTTCCTCGGTACCCCCGCGTCGTTCCCGGTCGGCCCCTGGCTGCTTGCGTCGGCGCTGAAGATTCCCGTGGTGCTGTGCTTCGGCATCTATCTCGGCGGCAATCGCTACCGGCTGGTGTTCGAAACCTTCTCCGAAGGTATCGACATCCCGCGGGCGTGCCGCGCCGAAGCACTCGAGGCGATCATGGCCCGCTTCGCCTCGCGGCTTGAGCACTATTGCCGCCTGTATCCGTTCAACTGGTTCAACTTCTACGATTTCTGGCAGGAGGCCGACGGTGCAACCGCAGCCACTGTTCCCCAGCCGGTACAGCACGCCGATGCCTGACGGACAGCCACAGCCGACGCTGGCCAGGGCGGATTTCGCCTACCTCGTGCCGCACGCGGGCGACATGTGCCTGCTCGATGGCGTGGTGGCATTCGACGCCGACACGATCCACGCGGTGAGTACGGGCCATGTCGCATTAACGCACCCGCTGCGCGGTGAAGATGGACTCCACGCGGTGCATCTTGCCGAATACGGTGCGCAGGCCACGGCGGTACACGGCGCACTGCGGGCCAAAGCTGCGGGAGCGACCCAGCCTCGCCCGGGCATGCTGGTGAGCCTGCGCGGCGTGAGGCTGGCGGTGGAACGGATCGATGACCTGCCGGGGCGCCTGGACGTCTTCGCCGAGTGCCTGCTCGCCGACGAGTCAGGCGCGCAATACACCTTCCGCATCGAGCACGAAGGCCGCGAGATCGCCAGCGGCCGGGCGGCGGTGATCCACCCGGCCTGAGGCGGCGTCAGGCAACGCGGTCGAACAGCTTCGTCCGCACGCCTTCGATATCGACGAGATGCTCGTAGCCTTCGAGCAACGAGGGATGCTCCGCGGCCGCCTGCTCGATGGCGTTGGCTGCGAGCAAGCGCATCATCCGCACGTTGTTACGCAGGCGCTCGGCCAGTGATTCATCGTCGAGCACATCGTGCAGCGTGCGGTTCATGTCTGCGAACCAGGTCAGGTCGCGCTGGTCCATCATGTGCCGGTGGTTGCGCTTGTGCGACACCGCGTGCCAGCGCTGGAAGAACCCCTGCATCTCGATGTTGAGCTCGGCGCTGCCGGTCAGTTCGGGTGCCATGTGCGTGATGAAGTCGGCATCACCGAGCCGGTCCTGGAACACGATCTGGCAGAGCACGCCCCAGTAGTACGCGTAATCCCAGATCACCTTGGTCGGGAGTACTTCCGGGTCGCCGAACAGGTTGTATTGCCCGCGATACATGCGCAGCGTGCTGTCGTAGAACGAGAAGAACAGGCGCTCGAACAGGCGGGCGCGGGGCGCCAGTGCCTCGCCGCGGCGATCGATGCCGACCAGCTGGGTGATGTAGGTATTGGTGATGGCGATGAAGTCGCTGCCTGGCGAATAGAACGGATCGAGGAACGCGCCGGCCTCGCCGGTCAGCGCCCAGCGATCCGGGGAGAACATGCGCGAGCAACCGTACGAGTAGTTGCGGAAGAAGGCGAAGTCGAGCAGTTTTTCCTTGCGCGCCTCAACCTGCTTCGCCAGCACGGGCTGGTGCTCCCAAAGCCATGCCAGGGCCTTATCGAAGGTGTTCATCGATTCCAGCGGCTGGATCTTCGCATCGGCGACGATGCCGACCGAATGCGCGCCGGATGCAAGCGGGATCAGCCACACCCAATAGCCGGGGCCGACCATATGGTTGGTCGAGCGCCAGCGCTCGGGCGGATGGCAGCGGTCCTTCCACTCGGCATCGCCGCACCAGTCATCGATCGCCAGGCGGTCGTCAATGCGGAACCACACGGCGTTCGCGTGGTGGCCGTTGTCGCGCGTCAGGTCGAGCTTGCGGCGCATGAGCCCGGCGCGGCCGCTGGCATCGAGCAGCCAGCGGGCCTGCAGTTCCGACTCGCCGGCTTCACTCTTCACGCGGATGGTGTGGGGTGCATCGCCGCTGCCGATGTCGAAGCCGCGGACGGTGACGCCTTCGCGGAAATCGATGCCACGGCGGGCCGCTTCCTCGCCCATGAAGTTTTCCAGGATGCCGCGATCGATCTGGTAGCTTGGCGTAGGCAGCACGGCGCTGACGCCAAGCTCGGTCACGTCGGCCAGGTCATCCTTGCCATCGGAGAAGAAGAAGCGGAAACCGAACTTGCGGATCTGCTCGGTCTCGAGGTGGTCGAGCAGGCCGAGCGTGTCGGCGAAGTAGTGCGCGGCGATTTCCACGGTGGATTCGCCGACCTTGAAGGCGGCTTCGGGTAGCGGGCGCGCGTGCCGCTCCAGCACCACGATATCCATGTCCGGATAAGCGCGCTTCAACTGCATCGCCAGCGAAAGTCCTGCGAGTCCTCCCCCGAGGATCACGGCGTCGTGCATCTTGTGGTCCATCCCTTCCACCCCTTGGTTGCGTATCAATGTGTTGTCGTGGCGTCGCTGATAATGGTCGGTGTTGCGCGCGAACGCCGGTAGCTGTCGACGATATGGCCATAGTGGAACACGCGGCCGATCGTGTAGGTCGTGATGCGCGTGACATCGCGCACCGGGCTGAAATGACTGATGCGGAACGCGCCTTCATAACGCGACGCGATGGGTACGGAAACGACGCCGATCCCGCGCTCGCGGCAGGCGGTGATCAGCACCGCGGCTTCGAAGACGAAATTCTCGGCCGGCAGGTCGACGAGATCGAGCGCCGCACGCGGATAAAAGCGCTGGCCGCTCTGGGTATCGGCGATCGGCCGCCCGCAGGCCCATGAAATGCCCCAGTCGGCCACCGCGTTCGCGCGGCGCCGGCCAGGTGGTTGCTGTTCCTTCTCCAGCAGGCGGGCGCCGATGACGATGGCCCCCGGATGCTGGCGGCTTGCTTCCAGCATGGCAGGGATGTCGGCGGCGAGGTGTTGGCCGTCGCCATCCATCGTGAAAACCCCATCGAAACCGTGGCGCATGGCTTCGCGGAAGCCGGTGCGCAGTGCCTCGCCCTTGCCGCGCCGTGTCTCATGGCGGAGCAGGGTCACGCCCATCGAAGCGACGATGGAAGGGGTCCGGTCATCCGATCCGTCATCGACCACGATGACCGGCATGCCCAGCGACATCGCATCACCGACCACGCCTGCGATAGCCTGCTCTTCATTGAGGCAGGGAATCAGCACGCAGTAACGGTGGCCGGCGACGTTCATGCCGTGGTGGTGATGTCGATATGCAGGTCGAGCCCGCGCGCTGCCGGCACGCGCAGTGCCGCGGAGCGCGCCGCGGCGAGCACGCGGAAAAACGGCACGGCATGTGCGGACGGGTTGCTCTCGGTAATGCCATCCATCCATGCATCGCCACTTGCTTCGCGTCCACTGTTGCCGGGCTCCGGCGTGATATCCAGGCGGATCGCGGCGCCGTCGGGGCGCGGTGACAGGATCAGCGCCGACGCAAAGGGGCCCGTGGTGCTGGTCATCCCGCCGAGCGGGCCGGTGCCGGCGATGTCGTAACTCGCGAGCAGCACCTCGCGGTCGTCGGCCACCGCCTGGGTTGCCGCCTCGAGCAAACCGGCGCCGAAACTTTCTTCACCGCCCGATACTGCGCTCGATGCCGCGTGGCAATGCGTCGCGATGGTCCAGTAGCCCGCCGGCGCGTTATGCACGGAGTTGTGGAACTTCGTCGGCGAAAGTTCGGCCGGCGCGGTGGCCAGCGTTTCGCACATGTAGTCGGTGATCACCTGGTCGCCATGGGTCGAGGCGAAGACGCAGGGCAGGTTGGCCGCATCGAGCCCGCTCATCGCGACCGCCTGGCCCGCCGCGGCGGCTGCCAGCAAGACGCTCTCCGGCGCGCGGCGCCGCTCGTTCGGCGGCAGCACGTCCGCCACCGGGCGTTCGGTCGCGCCTGGCACCGCATCGCCCGTAGCGACTTCGCGGAACGCGTGCCACGTCGGCGTGCCCGGCGCCCACAAGCCGATGCCCTTCACCCATACGCTCAGCGCGGCGCTCATGCGGCGGCTCCCGGGCGGGCGAAGGCGAGACAGGCGTTGTTACCGCCGAAGCCGAACGAATTGCTCAGGGCGATATGCAGGTCGGCCTTCTCCGACTGCCATGCCATCTGCGGGCCACAGAGCGGATCGGGCGTGGTGGCGCCGAGGTTCGCGGGGACGGTGCCGTCGCGCATCGCCAGCAGCGTGAGCACGGCCTCGACGATGCCCGCCGCGCCAAGCGTGTGGCCGGTGAAGCCCTTGGTCGAACTGGCACGAGTGGTGGCAGGGAAGCTGCGCGCCACGAGGGCGGCCTCGACTTCGTCGTTCTTCTGGCTGGAGGTGCCGTGCAGGTTGATGTAGTCGACATCGCCCGGCTCGATCCCGGCGCGTGCCAGCGTGTCGCGCAACGCAAGTTCGGCGCCGAGACCTTCCGGGTGTGGCGTCGACATGTGGTGGGCGTCGCTGGCCTCGCCGTAGCCGATGAAGAGCGGTGCAGAACCCGTTTCGGCGGCGCGTTCGATCAATGCGAAGCCACCGGCCTCGCCGAGCGAGATACCGTTGCGGTTTGCGTCGAACGGGCGGCACGGTTCGCTGGACACCAGCTCGAGCGAGTTGAAGCCGAACAGCACGCTGTCGCACAGCGTATCGACACCACCGACTACCGCGGCATCGATGAGGCCAAGGCGGATCATGCGTTCCGCGTTGGCGAAGACCTTGGCGCTGGAAGAGCACGCGGTAGCCACGGTGAGGCAAGGCCCTTCGAGGTCGAACGTGCGGGCGACGAACCCGGCCAGCGAATGCGGCGTATGGATGGCGGGGCGGAGCAGGTCGGCGGGCATCGCGCCGTTCTCGAGCCGGCGGTAGCCCTCCTCGGTCGCGCCGATGCTGGCGGTGGAGGTGCCGAGCAGGACGGCGACGCGCGATGCGCCATAGCGCTGGCGCGCGGCGGTCACGGCATCGATAAAGCCATCCTGCCGCAGCGCAAGCCAGGCGAGACGGTTGTTCCGGCACTCCCACTGCGCCTGCTCGCGAGGCAGCGGTTCGTCTTCCAGGCCCGCTACCCGGCCGATCCAGCAAGGCAGGGGCGCGGTGGAAAAATCGTTGGGTGCAAGGCCGCCGACCGAGTCGGCGATGGCGCGCGCGTGGGCTTCATTGCCGCGTCCAAGGGCCGACGTGGCCGTGTATGCGGTGATCGCTAAAGGAGGCATGGGATGAGGCATTCCGGGAGCCTATCCTTTTTGAGCCCTAGCGTCTCGTGAACGGCATGTCAGCGGGTCAGGCGATTGCGCCACCGCGCCCGATCCGCAAGACTGGCCGCCCCGAGGAAGCCGCATGCGATGAACGGGTTACCCAAAACCATGCGTCGTGGACCCTTGCGATACCTGGGCGACGGCGACGTCCTCGTCGCCGCGGGTGTCACGCTGCTCGCGCTCGTGGGGAGCCTTGGGCTGCTTTACGTGGCGCACTTCGTGCGCGTCTGGCGCGTCGCCACCCTGAGCCCGGTCCGGTCGCGGGCGCCGCAAACGCTGCTGGTGTTCGGTCGAAAGCTCGTCGGCGGCCAGCTTGAGGCCGATTTCATCAGCCGGCTGGATCGCGCCCGCGTCCAGGCGCGCGATGGCCTGGCACCGCATGTGCTCCTGCTGGGTGGCCGCAGCGACGGCGGTCCCATCAGCGAAGCCGAAGCAGGACGTCGCTGGCTGCAGGATGGCGGATGGCCCGCTGACGTGCCGCTCACGCTGGAACAGGAGTCCATCGATTCGCTGGAGAACCTTCGCCATGCACGCGACATCCTGCGTTGCGACGCAGGCCTTCCTTCCGTCGCCCTGGTGACCAGCCGCTACCACCTCGCGCGTTGCCTGTACCTTGCCCGGCGGCTGGCGTTCGACGCCACGCCGGTCGCGGCGGAAGCGGCGTTCCCCGGTGGCGCCCGCTATATCCGGCGCATGGCCCTGGAGGCCGGCTACCTCATGTGGATCGACATGGGCTTTCGCTGGGCCCGCCTCACCGGCAACCAGCGGGTGGTCGGGCGCCTTTCCTGAGCATCAGCCCCACGCGGCCGCTTGCCGCAGCGGGCTGCGCGGGCGCGCTTGGTAAGCTTGTGCCATCCCTAAGCGAGGCTGCACGCCCCATGTCCGAACAAGCCGATATCGCCGAATCGTTCCTGCGCGGGCTGCAGGATCGTATCTGCGCCGCCCTTGAAGAAGCCGACGGCGAAGCGCGATTCGTGGAAGACGCATGGACCCGGCCGGCAGGTGGCGGTGGCCGCACCCGCGTGCTTCGTGAGGGCGCGGTGTTCGAACAGGCCGGCGTGAACTTCTCGCGCGTCGCGGGCTCGCCCTTGCCGCCCAGCGCCACGGCCCACCGCCCTGATCTTGTCGGTGGCAGCTTCATCGCTACCGGCGTGTCGCTGGTCATCCATCCGCGCAACCCGTACATCCCGACCACGCATGCGAACGTCCGCTACTTCGAAGCCTCGCGGGAGGGCGCGGAGCCCGTGTGGTGGTTCGGGGGCGGCTTCGACCTCACCCCGTACTACCCGTTCGATGAGGATGTGCGCCACTGGCACACGGTGGCGCGGGACCTCTGCGCGCCCTATGGCGACGATGTCTACGACCGCTACAAGAAGTGGTGCGATGAGTACTTCTACCTGAAGCATCGCGGCGAGACCCGTGGCGTCGGTGGCCTGTTCTACGACGACCTGAACGAGGGTGGGTTCGAGCGTTGCATGAACTTCACCCGTGATGTCGGCCAGGGTTTCCTCGACGCGTTCCTGCCCATCGTCGGGCGGCGCAGGGATACGCCGTACGGTGAGCGCGAGACGGAATTCCAGCTGTACCGGCGCGGCCGCTACGTGGAGTTCAACCTGGTTTACGACCGTGGCACGCTGTTCGGCCTGCAATCGGGCGGGCGTACGGAATCGATCCTGATGAGCCTGCCGCCGCGGGTGCGGTTTGAATATGGATATGCCCCGGCGCCGGAGAGCGCCGAGGCTAAGCTGGTGGAGTACCTGAAGCCGCGGGATTGGCTCTAGGTCCCACATTTCCCTTATGGGGCGCTGCCGCTGAATTTCTGCGGAGTGGCGCCTTCGATCTTGCCGACGGTGGCCGAGTCGCTGACGTAAAGCTTTACTTCGCGCTCGAAGGTCATCGTGCCGCTGACGACCGCGTGCGGCCCGATGATGATGGTCGGCGGGCGGTTGTTGTCGCTGTGCCAGCCCCAGTTCGGCTTCTTGACCAGGATGCCGCCATCCACCTTCGAGCCTTCGCCGACCGTGATGCTGGCATTGACCGTTTCGATGCCACCGCCCACATGGGCGTGATCCATCAGGATGCTGCCGTTGACGTTGCTGAGGTGGCCCTTCACATCGGCGCCGTTCTTCAGCTCGACCCGACCGTTGACGTTCTCGACCTCGCCCTTGACCTGCGCGCGCTCGCCAAGCGTGAGTGCGCCATTCACCGTCTTCACCGCTTCGGCTGAAGCGCCATCGCCGAGATCGACGGAGCCGTTCACGGTGCTGGCCGTTTCGATCACGGCCTTGTCGCCGATGCGGACGGAGCCGTTGACCGAGCTGACATCGCCCGCGTGGGCACCGGCTTCGACGCTGGCAGTGCCGTTGACCTTGCTGACATCGTCAGCGGCAAAGGCGGTGGCGGACAGGGAGAGAGCAATAACGGCCGACAGCAGGGTGACGCGCATGGTGTGGTGCTCCACGGGTGGACTGGACTCGTAGGATGCGCCAACGCCGCGCAAGGTTTAGCGTGACTTGCGGCAGGGGGGCGTAGTTGACGCCCTCCACCCGCCGTTCCACCATGGGATTTTCCCCTCCCATCGTTGGATGCCATGTACAAGCTCGTCATGATCCGCCACGGCCAGTCGGCCTGGAACCTCGAGAACCGCTTCAGCGGCTGGGCCGATGTCGACCTCAGCGAACAGGGCGTCGCCGAGGCCCGCGAGGCCGGCCGCCTGCTCAAGGAAGCCGGTTTCACCTTCAACGTGGCCCATACCTCCTACCTGAAGCGCGCCGTCCGCACCCTGTGGCACGTCCAGGACGAAATGGACCTGATGTGGATCCCGGTCGTCACCGACTGGCGCCTCAACGAGCGCCATTACGGCGCGCTCACCGGCCTGAACAAGGCGGAGACGGCGGCGAAGTACGGCGATGACCAGGTCAAGGTCTGGCGCCGCAGCTACGACACGCCGCCGCCGGCGCTCAAGCCGGGCGAGATGTCGTTCGCTGGCGACGCCCGCTACGACGGCATCGCCGAGGTCCCCCTGACCGAGTGCCTGAAGGACACCGTGGCGCGCGTGCTGCCGTACTGGCATGAGGTGCTGGCCCCCGCCATCAAGGCCGGTAACAACGTGCTCATGGCCGCCCACGGCAATTCCATGCGCGCGCTGGTCAAGTTCTTCGACAACATCTCGGACGACGACATCGCCGAACTCAACATCCCCAATGGCATTCCGCTCGTCTATGAGTTCGACAAGGACCTGAAGCCGACGAAGAGCTACTACCTGGGCGATGCCGACGAAATCGCCGCCAAGATGGCCGCCGTGGCCAACCAGGGCAAGGCGAAGGCCTGACGCAGGCATCCCGCGGCGCGCGCCTGGCGCGCCGCGCGGATCCGGGCGCTGCCCTTGTGGGAGCGCGCTTGCGCGCGATGCCGTCCCTGACAACCGTCACCTCGAACAGATGGCGACTGCATCTGTGGCCTCCGAACCCGCGCCGCTAAGGTAGTCCCACACCCGCCAATACGAGAGCCCGCCATGCTTGCCCAGGTCGCTGCCCAGCCCGCCTCCGCCTATGTCCCGGTCGCCATGGCCGCCCTGATGTGCTGGGTCGTCTACCGCCGCGTGCGCCGTAATTTCGGGCGCCAGGTCATCCATACGCGGAAGATGGCGGTGCGCGTCGGCATCTTCGCCGTGGTCGCCTGCCTGCTGATGACGATCGGTTTTGTCAGCCTGAAGCTGGCCGAAGGGGCACTGGCAGGCCTGGTCATCGGCGGTGCGCTCGCCATGCTGGGCCTGAAGCTCACCCGGTTCGAGATCGGCACCGACCGGGCCGATGGCTACACGCCGAACCCCTGGCTTGGCGCCGCCCTGACCGCCTTGCTGGTCGGCCGCATGGTCTACCGGTTCGCGATCGCAGGTACCGCCCTGCATACCGGCATGGCGCCCGCCCATGGCCCGGCGCCGGGCGACAGCCCGCTCACCATGGCCATTGTCGGCCTGACGCTGGGTTACTACCTGGCTTACTACGCGGGCATCCTGATCCACCACCGCCGGTTCAAGCGGCAGGCGCTGGCCCAGGCCGCCTGAGCCTCTTCTTAGAGGGCGTCGTTGTCGAGTTCGCCGGTCCGAATGCGCACGACCTGGTCGAGCGCGCTGACGAAAATCTTGCCGTCACCGATCTTGCCCGTCCGGGCCGCCTGCTGGATCGCCTCGACAACCCGCTCCAGCTGATCGTCGGCCACGGCCACCTCGAGTTTGATCTTCGGAAGGAAATCAACCACATACTCGGCGCCGCGGTATAGCTCGGTGTGGCCCTTCTGCCGGCCGAAGCCCTTCACTTCCGTCACGGTCACCCCCTGGACGCCTACATCGGCGAGGGCTTCGCGGACGTCGTCCAGCTTGAACGGCTTGATGATGGCGACCACCAGCTTCATGTAGAACTCCTTGGGGCGCACCGGCTGCGGCACGCGGACGACCATTGTGCCATAGGCCTTCGCCCCGACCGCTTTGGGTGGTTTGTAGGAAAAACCCTACACTACGTAGGGGTGAAGGCTGATAGCGCCTACAAACCATTCACCTAGAATTTCTTCCACGACGTCGGGGTAGCAGGATGGATGTGCAGGGTATCGACCAACTCGCTCAGCGGTTGGCATCGTTGGTTCCGCCAGGGTTGGCGCAAGCGCGTGAGGATCTGCACGCCAACTTTAAAGATGTCCTGGCGAATGGATTACGCCGCCTCGATCTCGTAACTCGAGAGGAATTCGACGTTCAGAGCCAGGTACTCGCACGGACCCGCGAAAGGCTCGAAAGCTTGGAAAAGCGGGTCGCCAGCCTCGAGGCCGGCGCCACGCCTGGCGGCCAGTAAACAAGGACGGCCGCAAGGTCCCGGGACCGCCCCCGATCCGTCACCCTCACCCCGAGAGCGGTCGGGGGCGGTTATTTCCCCATCCCGCGCAAAGGAGTGTGCGATATGCGAACCCGGTCCGGCCTGGATCACAGCCGTTCGCTGCCGCTTTCTATGCGTAAGCGGTTACGATTCCCCGCCTCATGAGCCTCGCTGTCACGCTTTCGCGCGCGCAGGAGGGTGTCGCGGCGCCCCAGGTGGTCGTCGAGGTCCACCTTTCCGGCGGCCTGCCATCCACGTCCATCGTCGGCTTGCCCGAGGCGGCCGTACGCGAGGCGCGTGATCGCGTCCGCGTGGCCATACAGAACACGGCTTTCGAATACCCGAACCGCCGGGTGACGGTGAACCTCGCCCCGGCGGAACTCCCGAAAGACGGCGGGCGCTTCGATCTCGCGATTGCCCTGGGCATCCTCGCGGCGGGCTCGCAGGTGCCGCGCGAGCGTCTGGACGATTGTGAATTCCTCGGGGAGCTCGCGCTCTCGGGCGAGCTGCGTCCGGTTCCGGGCATCCTGCCGGCACTGATCCGCGCCCGCCGTTGCGGCAGGCGCATCGTGGTGCCCCGGGCCAACGCCGCCGAGGCCGCGTTGATCGGCGAGGGCGACATCCTCCTGGCCGATAGCCTTGCCGAAGTCTGTGCGTGGTTGCGCGGCAGTGGCGAACTGGCCACGCCCGCGTCGCCGGATTTCGACGACATCCTGGCCGGCGGGCCCGACATGCGCGACATGCGCGGCCAGCACCAGGCGCGCCGTGCGCTTGAAATCGCCGCGGCGGGTGGACACCACCTGCTCCTCATCGGTCCGCCGGGCACGGGCAAGACCATGCTCGCCGAGCGGCTGCCGGGCATCCTGCCGGCCATGACCGAGTCGGAAGCGCTCGAGAGCTGCGCTATCCGTTCGCTGGCGGGTGAGGGCATCGATCCGAGCGCCTGGCGGCGCCGGCCGTTCCGCGCTCCTCATCACACGGCGTCCGGCCCGGCCCTCGTCGGCGGCGGATCGTCGCCGCGGCCTGGCGAGATTTCGCTCGCGCACAATGGCGTGCTGTTTCTCGACGAGCTGCCTGAGTTCAGCCGGCACGTACTCGAGGTACTTCGCGAGCCGCTGGAATCCGGGCAGATCGTCATCTCGCGTGCTGCGCGCCAGTCCACGTTCCCAGCGGAGTTCCAGCTCGTCGCCGCGATGAACCCGTGCCCCTGTGGTTACCAGGGCGATCCGCATCACGAGTGCCGTTGCACGCCTGACCAGGTCGCGCGGTACAAGGCGAAGATTTCCGGGCCACTGCTCGATCGCATCGATCTCTGCGTCGAGGTGCCGCGCGTATCGATCGCGGAGCTATCCGCGGTGCGCGGTCCCCACGATGACGACACGGCCACGGTGCGCAAGCGCGTCATCGCCGCGCGAGAGAAGGCCCTGCTGCGCGCAGGCCAGCCTAACGCTGAACTCAGCGTCGTGAACCTCGAGCGCGATTGCGCGCTGCCTTCGGCCGAGCGCGACTGGCTGGAGGGTGCCCTCGACAAGCTCGGCGCATCGGCCCGCGCCTACCACCGCATCCTCCGCGTTGCGCGAACGATTGCGGATATCGAAGGCGGCAGTGGCTGTGTCGAGCAGGTGCATCTCGCCGAGGCGATGCACTACCGGCGGTTCTAGGGCCAAGCGGCCACGGTTTGCGCGACCAAACCGGTGCACGAACCAGGTAGATACGGAAACGGTGAAGGCGCATGCTGGCGATCCGTCGCATGCTGGAGCCGCCCTGTGACCCCGTCATTCCTGCTGGCCTTCGCCATGGCCGCTACGTCCGCCACGGACTTGCCCGGTTCAACCGGCACCTTGCCTTCAAACTCCACGTCGATCACGTATCACAAGGTCGATGTCGGCGGCGTCGGGATGTTCTATCGCGAAGCGGGCCCGAAGGATGCCCCGACCATCGTGCTGCTCCACGGCTTCCCGTCGTCATCGCGCATGTTCGACACGCTGTTCCCGCTGCTGGCGCCGAAGTATCACCTGATCGCGCCAGACTACCCGGGCTTCGGTAACAGCGATGCGCCGCCACCGTCGAAGTACGCATATACGTTCGATCATCTCGCCGAGTCGACCAATGCGCTCCTGGAGACGCTGAAGATCGATCGTTACGTCATGTACCTGCAGGACTACGGTGGTCCGATCGGCTACCGCATCGCCGTCAAACATCCGGAGCGCGTGCGCGCACTGATCCTGCAGAACGCGAACGCTTACAAGGAAGGCCTCGGGGCGAAATGGGTCAACATTGCGAAGTTCTGGGAGAACCCCGGCGCGCACCCCGAAGTGTTTGAAGCCTTCACCTCATTGGAGGGAGCGAAGCAACGGCATATCGCCGGCAGTGCCCACCCCGAGCGGTACAGCCCCGATCTCTGGGTGGACGAATATGCGTTTCTCACGCGGCCAGGTCAGGCGGAGATCCAGAAGGCGCTGCTCTACGACTACCGCACGAACGTCGCGTCCTATCCCGCGTGGCAAGCCTGGTTCCGTGCGAACCAGCCGCCGACGCTGGTGGTCTGGGGAAGTCATGATCCATCGTTCATCGCCGCGGGCGGCGATGCGTTCAGGCGTGATCTCCCGAAAGTGGAAATCCACCAACTCAATGCAGGGCATTTTGCGCTGGACGAGAAGGTGGATGACATCGCGTCACTGATCCTCCGGTTCCTTGGTGGTCTCGGGCGGTGAGCGCCACTTGCGTGCCAATGCTTCGCTCCGGTCCAACATCCAGTCCGGAGGCGGGAAGTCCGGGGGCGGGTTGTAGTTCAGGTAGCGGTACGCGCGGGGAATGGGCGGATCTTTCTTTTTTGTTTTCATAGGCGTGCTCGAGAATTGAATTCAACTCGTGTCACATCGGCGACGTTGATGAGAATGTCCTTAGGCTCATTCGGATTTGCCGTGGTGTCGTCGTCATCCCACATCGTTTCAGTAACGAAAAAATGGCCTTTTTCCGAGCTTTCCGGCCAGACACTCGGCCATCCGCTCAAACGTGAGCCATCTTTCAAATTCAGCGTAACGAATCGGTGCTGTTGTGAAAACACACCGAACCATTCGCTCGGATACGACGTGCGCTGCGTCGCGCCAAGTCGACGAAGCCAATCGAACAGGTAGTCGTGATTTGCTGCAACGCTCATGCCGGCACCCGCGACGACTGCGGTAACCAATCGAGCGAAGAGCGTGCTCTCGGCTGTCCACGGACCGAAGGAGATGACGTTGCCCAGGACATGCGCGATGCCGCGTTCGGCGATAACGATCGCATGCACGATCACCGTCAGGATGAGTGCCTGGACGATCCTCTCGAACTGCGATGGCTTGGGGTGCGCGGTGGTTGCGTAAAACAGGCCGGCTGCAATGAAGCCTGGCGCGAGATAGTGCAGGAGGCTGATCAGATCGTGTTGGACGTCGGGCATGGGATGTGGCGGCGGAGATGCGGGGGCAAGGCCATCCTAGGCACCGCCCAGTCCCCGGTAAGTCAGCCTCCGCCGCCATCCCCCGTCAGAGTTAATACTTATTTCATGTACTGCCTAGTTGACAAATGGGTGGGCGGAGGCGGAGAATTCTGTACTAGGCGGTTTGATAATGACTGCCTGCCCCGTCCCGGTGCTGGATACCCTCCCTCCCCCCGCGCCAGCACCGGGACCGGCCTTTACATCCCCTTCGATACACGTTTTTAGGTCGGCCCACCCCTTTGGTGATGGCCGATTTTTTTTGCGCGTTCTCCCTGGGGATCAGGCTGCCGAGGCAGGATGGAACTGGCTTTCCTCCGTGGAGCCCGACAAAGCCGACAGCGAACTCAGCGAGCCCGAGATCACCTGGTTCACGCGATCGAAGTAGCCCGTGCCGACCTCGCGCTGGTGCTTCGCAGCCGTGTAGCCATCCTTCTCGGCGGCGAACTCCGCCTCCTGCAACGCGACGTACGCCTCCATCTGGTGGTCACGGTAACCCCGGGCCAACTGGAACATGGAGTAGTTCAGGGCGTGGAAGCCCGCGAGCGTGATGAACTGGAACGCGTACCCGAGCTTGCCCAGGTCGTTCTGGAAACTGGCAATTGTTTTCTCATCCAGGTTCTTCTTCCAGTTGAAGCTCGGCGAGCAGTTGTACGCCAGCTTCTTTCCGGGGAACTCTGCGTGGATCGCCTCGGCGAAGCGGCGCGCCTCATCCATGTCGGGCGTGGATGTCTCGCACCAGATCAGGTCGGCGTAGGGGGCGTAGGCGAGGCCGCGGCTGATCGCCTGTTCGATGCCCTGACGTGTTTCATAGAAGCCCTCCACGGTGCGCTTGCCCGTGAGGAAGGCCTTGTCGTTCTCGTCGATATCGGAGGTGACGAGCCCCGCGCCCATCGCGTCGGTACGCGCGACGATCAGCGTGGGAACGCCGGCGACGTCGGCGGCAAGGCGCGCGGCCACCAGCTTCTGCACGGCCTCCTGCGTCGGCACGAGGACCTTGCCGCCCATGTGCCCGCACTTCTTGGCGCTGGCGAGCTGGTCCTCGAAATGCACGCCGGCAGCGCCCGCTTCGATCATGTGCATCATGAGCTCGTAGGCATTGAGCACACCGCCGAACCCTGCCTCCGCGTCGGCGACGATCGGCACGAGCCAGTCGAGGCCATCCTTGCCCTCGGCGTGATGGATCTGGTCGGCGCGCAGCAACGTCTTGTTGATCTTGCGCACGACGTTGGGCACGGAATCGACCGGGTACAGCGACTGGTCGGGGTACATGGTGCCCGCGGTATTCGCATCGGCCGCGACCTGCCAGCCCGAGAGATAGATGGCCTGCAGGCCGGCCTTCACCTGTTGCATGGCCTGGTTGCCGGTGAGTGCGCCGAGCGCGTTCACGTAAGGCCGTTCCTGCATGGAGCGCCACAGGCGATCGGCGCCACGTCGGGCCAGGGTGTATTCCACCTGCACGGTGCCACGCAGGCGCACCACGTCCTCGGCGGAGTAGGGGCGCTCGACGCTGTTCCAGCGTTCGTTGTTCTTCCAGTCGAGCGTGATCTGTTCGGCAGTGTGCGTCTTCATCGTCGTACTCCTTGGAGAGGTATCAAGCCAGTCGTTCGTAGGCGGGCAGGGTGAGGAAGTCGCGCAGTTCGTTTGAATGGGTAAGGGCACTGATCAGTGCAGCCGCTTCGTCGGCGCGCGCCGCACCGGGCAGCTTCGATTCGCGAAGGCGGTGGGTATGTGCTGCGAGCGCCTGGTCGAAAAGGGGCAGGGTGATGGGGGCGTGATCGCTGAATTCCACGGGGCCGTGATGCAGCCACTGCCACAGCTGTGCGCGCGCGATTTCAGCCGTCGCGGCGTCTTCCATGAGGTTGTGGATCGGCACGCAGCCTTGTCCCTCGAGCCACGCCGCGGTGTAGCGGAGGCAGACCTCAACGTTGTTGTCGAAGCCGGCGCGGGTGACGGTGCCGATGGCGGGCGCAATCAATGCATCGCGACTCGCTACGACGTCATCGCGGGTTACGTGCAACTGGTTGGGCGTGGGCATATGGGCGTCGAAGATTTCCATCGCCACGGGGACGAGCGCGGGGTGCGCCACCCAGGTGCCGTCGTGGCCCGCCGTGACTTCGCGCAGCTTGTCCGCGCGCACCTTGGCCATGGCGGCATCGTTCGCCTCCGCATCGCCCTTGATCGGGATCTGTGCAGCCATGCCGCCCATCGCGAAGGCGCCGCGGCGGTGGCAGGTCTTGATTAGAAGTTCCGAATACGCCTTCAGGAACGGCACGGTCATCACCACCTGGCCGCGTTCGGGGAGCAGGCGATCGGCGTGTGCGCGGAAGGTCTTGAGATAGGAAAAGATGTAGTCCCAGCGCCCGCAGTTCAGGCCGACGACACGCGTACGCAATGCGTGCAGGATCTCGTCCATCTGGAACACCGCAGGCAGCGTCTCGATGAGCACGGTGGCCTTCATGCAGCCAGGAGGCAGCGCCAGAGCATCCTCCGCGTGGGCCATCACGTCATCCCAGAGCGCGGCTTCTTCCATTGACTGAAGCTTGGGCAGATAGAAGTACGGGCCGCGATCCTGTGCGCGCAATGCCGCCGCGTTGTGGAAGGCGAACAGGCCGAAGTCGAGCAGGGCGCCGGAAAGGACGTCGCCATCGATCTCGACATGCCGCTCCGGGAGATGCCAGCCGCGCGGACGCACGACCAGGACGGCAGGGGTGCCGATGACGGTGTAGCGCTTCCCTTCCGGGCTGGTGAATTCGATGGTGCCCTCGACCGCATCGCGCAGGTTGCGCTGGCCCTCCATCTGGTTGGCCCACGTCGGCGCGCTGGAATCCTCGAAGTCGGCCATGAAGACCTTCGCCCCCGAGTTGAGCGCGTTGATGATCATCTTGCGTTCGACCGGGCCGGTGATTTCGACGCGGCGGTCCTGCAGCGCTGAGGGGATCGCACCCACCGTCCAGTCGCCCGCGCGGATGGCGGCCGTGTCAGGGCGGAAATCGGGAAGGTCCCCGGCGTCGTAGCGCTGCTGCCGGGCGGTACGTTCGGCCAGGAGGGCCAGCCGGCGGCTGTCGAAGCGGCGGTGAAGGTCCGCCACGAAGGCCAGGGCGGCCGGGGTCAGGATGTCAGCGAAGGCCCCGTCGGCGCCGTGCAGGCTGACACCTTCCAGGGGATTCATCACGCTCTTGGGTACTGCCATGGTCGCTGCCTCCGGACTCGGGTCTGGAGGTCACGCTACGGCCCTGCCCGTGCCGTTGACAAAGCATATGTTTCAATCTATAGCATTAACATTCTTAATGTACGACCTAACCTATTGGTTGGAGTGAGTAATTCGTATGGCCGGAAAGCTGAATCCAGCTAAGAGCGCGACGGCGAAACGCCCCGCGCGGCGTAAAGCGGCCGACTCTTCCCCGGCCGCCGCCGACGCGGCCGGCCGTTTCTACTACAAGGGCAACCGGCTGAAACAACTTCGCGCGTTCGTGTACATAACGCGCCTCGGCACCCTCAGTCGCGCGGCGGAGGCGCTCTTCCTGTCGCAGCCCTCAGTGAGCCTGCAGTTGCAAGCGCTGGAGCGGGAGCTGGGGATGCCGCTGGTAGAGCGCACCCGCCGCCGCATCACGCTGACGGATGCGGGCGAGGCGCTCTACGAAATGGCCCGCCCCCTGGTCGAGGGTTTCGAGAACCTCGACCGGGAGTTCATCGCGAAGACGCGCGGCAAGCAGTCCGGCCGCCTGATCGTGGCGGCCGGCGCCTCGACCATCCAGTACCTGCTCCCCGACCTGGTGAAGGCTTACCGCGAGCGCTACCCCGATGTGCACCTGCAGCTCGCCAACGTGACCGGCAAGGACGGCATGGCATTGCTACGCGCCGACGAGGTGGACATCGCCATCGGTTCGATGCTCGACGTGCCCAACGACATCGCCTGGGCTCCGGTCTACCACTACGACCCGATGTTGATCATGCCGCCGGATCACCCGCTGGCATCGCAGGACACCATTCGTCTGGAAGACCTTTCGCCGTACGGGCTGATCCTTCCGCCGCAACGGCTCACGACCTTCCGCCTGGTCGACATGGTGTTCCAGCAGCGACGCGTGCCGTACACCGTCGCGATTGAAGTGGGTGGTTGGGACGTCATCAAGCAATACGTGGCGATGGGGCTGGGTATTTCGATCGTTACTGGTATCTGCATTACCGATGCCGACCGTGAGCGGCTCGTCGTGCGCAACCTTCGACAGTACTTCCCGCAACGAAGCTACGGCGTAGTGATGCGGAAGGGTAAGTTCCTCAGCCCGGAAGCGCGCGCGTTCATTGACCTGATCAAGCCGGGGTTGCTTACGCATCGGGATTACGATGAGTCGGGGCATTCGGAGCGTTAATCCGCAAGCTATGCGTGATCGTCGAAACCAGCGCCGATCTGATACGTCTTGATGAATTTCGCGAGGCCCTTCGCGCTGTAAAGTGCTCCTTCTAGACCGATTCGCTGGCTCGCAATCTGGCTCATGGGCGAAGCAGATCTCACTATTCGGGCCATGTCTTCGGCTTCCTTGATGAGATCGAAGGGACGGTCGTCAGCCATCGACCGCCAGCCTGTTGCCCTGAAGAGAATGAGGTTCGAAACAACATCCTCGGTCAGCTTTCCTTCCTCGCGCAAGCGCACTGCAATGGCATTGAATTCGCTGGGGCGTATCCGCGTAAGGTCGAGGCGCTTCAACGCGACCTTGGTGTCATCCGACATGCCGAGCCCCGTGCGTTTCACCTGATCTGTCGTGCCATGCAGGGCGCCAAGCTGGTCAAGCCTCAACATCGGCAGTGGCTTTGGCGGACGAATTTGCATGAAGACTTCCAACGCGGAGGTTCGAGAGTGGCCCGCACGCGAAAGCAAAGTCTGTAGGCGGCGGCCGCTACGTGTGTCATCCGGGCGAAAGAGGGTGAGATCGCGGGCGATTCCCGTATCGGCGTCGGCGCCAGGCTCGCTCTGTGTAGGCCCTGGCAAACGCTGCTCGCCGTTTGCCTAGCATGGCAGCTCCTTCAACAAGGTGCTCATGCTATGGCCCAATCAATCCGCCGCGTCTCCGTCGTACTCGCAACCGTCTTCGCGATGGCGGGCTCAACCCACGCATTCGCTGGCCCGTGCTTCATGACCTTTCCCGAACAGCGCGCAACAGGGCGTCTCAACGCTGGCGCGTCCATACTCCTGCGCGAGTGGAGCAGCCGTTGCAGTGGCCTCTTTACGGCGTCGTCCGGAGGCGGTACTCCGGTGCTGCTCCAGCTTGCGGGCGGCAAATGGGTGCCGGTAGGGCGCGGCGCGTCGATCCACGTTCCCCAGCTCGCTCCGGGCAGCTACAGGCTCGTCGTCGAGAACACGACAGCAAGCGTCGCGACCTATAGCGTCCGGTATCGCACTTCCGGTGGGTGAAGCGTATTACGCGTCCCGATGCTTACCGTGGTAACCCACGAACATGGCGCGGATGCGCGCCATGTCGGCATCGGGATCGTCGGTCGTGTGTACGAGCGGGCCCAGCGTGAAGGTCTTCGTCGGGTAATCGATGAAGACGGGCTGGATCGGCACGCCTGCCGCGCGCGCAATGCGCAGGAAGCCGGATTTCCATTGCGTCACCGGTTTGCGCGTCCCTTCCGGTGCGATGCCAAGCCAGAGCTTGTCGTTGGCAGCGAACTGCCCAAGCATCTGCTCCACGACATTCGTCGCGGCCTTGCGATCGATCGGGACCAGCGGCATCCGACGAAGGATGGGCCCGAAGGGGCCGTCGAAGGCTTCGCGCTTGATCATCACGCGCAGGTCGAGGCGGATGGCCTGCAACATCAGCAGCCCGTAGACGCCATCCCAGTACGATGAATGCGGGGCGCCAATCAGGACCAGCTTCTTCTCATTCGGCATGGTGCCTACGATGCGCCAGCCGGTTCGCTTGATGGCCCAACGGCAGAGCCGCCTGAACCAGGTGTCGCGCAGGCGCGGAACGTTGGGCGCCATGTCGCTCGGGACGCCGCCGTTCAATCGCGGCTCCAGTCACGCGATCGCGTGCGCTTGGTTTCACCGCGCTGGGCCTTGCCAGCGAGGCGGCGCTCCTTCGAGGCACGCGTCGGGCGGGTCGCCACACGCTTCTTGGCGACAATCGTCGCGGCGTGGATGATTTCGGCGAGCCGTTCACGCGCATCGTCGCGGTTCCGGGCCTGGTCGCGGAATCGGCGCGCCTGGATGACCAGCACGCCAGCGTCGGTCATGCGGCGATCGCGGCGCGCCAGGAGCCGTTCGCGTACTTCCTCAGGCAGCGACGGTGTGCTGGCGACATCGAATCGCAGTTCCACGGCGCTTTCCGTGCGGTTGACGTGCTGCCCACCCGGGCCATCCGCGCGCGTGAAGCGCTCGATGAGCTCGGAGTCGGGAATCGAGATGGATGGCGTGACGATAAGCATGACGTGGCGAATTCTAGCAGCGCGGCGCCGCAGGTCACGATGCGGCGCGATCCCGCAAGCGAGGACTACAGGCTGGCGAGCCGTTCCCTGACAGAGCTCCCGGCGGGCGATATCCGACCATAGCGATCCTTCCCGAGTCGATGGAGTCTCGCACATGTTTAACGTTAAACTTGCCGCTGCGCTGGTCCTTGCGCCTGCCATCGGGTTCGACATGGAAGACACTATCAAGCTCCCCAAGCTGCGGCGACTCATCGCCGCTGATCTCATCGGCGATGTTGACGTCGTCGGTCGGCGGGGCGGTTGGGTCGTTCGCGTGCATACGGGTGATCAGGTCCCACCGGTACTCGCGGCGGCTAATGGCGCCGTGCGCGTATTCACCACGGCAGACAGCGCGGTCCATCAATTGATCCGGCTGGGCGTCACGCGCTTCCATTTCGTAGCGGACGAATACGAATCGGGTACGTTGCGCGCGCCGAGGCCCGATCGTGCCGCGGTCCTCAAGCAACAATCCGAGTACGAGGCGTGGCTCAAGGCCAAGCTTGATGCGGTGGATGCGCGCCTCGAAGCCGGGACGGAGGCGTTGTACACGCCCGAAGAGGCTTGGGCACGCGTCCAGGAGAGACTTGCATTCCACGAAAAGGGTGGCGAGAAAGGCTGAGGCGCTCCATGGCGTCTTGGCTTCCCACCCAGTCCGCAGAGCGTGACCTGGATGCTCTGCTGTCCTATCTCGCGCAGCACCGCGCAACATCGGCGTCACGCAATATTGCTCTCGTGATCTTTAACCAGATCGAGTTGATCGCAGCGCACCCACTTGCTTTCCCCGAGGATTCCGCCGGCAGGCGCCACAGCATCGTTCCTCGATTGGCACATCGAATTACCTATCGGTACATTGCCGAGGCGGATTGCGTCCGGGTGACGGCAATCACTCACGCGCGTCGACAGTGGGTGCGCTCCTAACGGCCTCAGCCGTGCCGCAACCGAAGAGCGTCTTCCCATCCGAAGCGGATACCCAGCGCCTGCCACGTCCCGTCCAGCCCGGCCTCGATCGACAAGGGCGCGCCCGTCGCGGGGTGCTCGAACGTCAGCCGCTCCGCATGCAGCAACAGCCGGTGGGAACTGAAGTGCTGTTTGAACAGCCGGTTGTGGTCGCCCCGGCCGTGCTGGCTATCGCCGACGATCGGGTGGTGGATGTGGGCGAAGTGCTTGCGGATCTGGCGGAAGCGGCCCGTCCGTGGCTCGGCCACGACCAGTGCGTAGCGCTGCTTGTCATAGCGGCCCAGCGGGATATCCACCTCCACGGTCGCCAGGCGGCGATAGTCGGTGGTGGCCTCGCGGCGCGGGCCTGTATCGCGGGAACCGGGCAACGGGTAATCGACCGTTCCCTCGGCGGGCTCGGGCCAGCCGCGTACGACGGCGAGGTAGCGCTTGCTCACGGTGCGGCCCATGAACTGCTCGCCCAGCGCGCTCGCCATCTCGGGCGAACGGGCGACGAGCAGCACGCCCGACGTGGCCCGGTCGAGCCGGTGGGCCAGGTGCAGGCGCCCTTCGACCTGCTCGCGGAGCAGGTCGATCAGGAAGGCATCATCCGGCCCGACGAACTTGGAGCGGTGCACCGCCAGGTTGGCGGGCTTGTTGACGGCGACGATGTCGTCGTCCTGGTACAGGATCTCTAGCACGGCAGCGCTCAGGCGTTGCGACGCGGCCAGCCCGCGATGAAGGACACCACGCCCAGCACGGCGGCGACCACCGCCGGCCACATGCCGCGTGGCGCGAGCGTGCCGACCAGCGCTGCGCAGATGAACAGCGAGGAGCCAAGCATGCCGAACGCGAGCAGGCGCCGTGTACGTCGCGCCTCGTCCTGCGCCAGCAGCAGGGCGCGCGGATCCGCGACCTCGCGCCGCTCGCCGCTGGCCACCTGGCGCAAGGCATCGCGCACCAGCTCGGGCACGCGCGGCGCGGTGTGGATCCACTCGGGCAGGCGTCGGCGTACATCGCGCAGCGTGGCGCGCACGCTGTAGCGCTCGCGCAGGATCCGGCGCAGTACCGGATGGGCCACCGCCCAGATATCGATCTCGGGGTCGAGCATGCGGCCGACGCCTTCGATATTGAGCAGCGTCTTCTGCAACAGGATCAGCTGCGGCTGCAAGGTGAGTTCGAAGCGGCGCGCGGTCTGGAACAGCTTCACCACCAGCTCGGCGATGGAGATCTGCGACAGCGGGCGCGTGAAGTACGGCTCGCACACCGTGCGGACGGCGGCCTCGAGCTCGTCCAGGCGGATCGTGGAAGGCATCCAGCCAGCGGCGACATGCAGTTGCGCGATACGCGCATAGTCCCGCTCGAACAGCGCGATGAAGTTCTCGGCCAGCCAGTACTGGTCGGCTTCCGGCAGCGAACCCATGATGCCGAAATCCAGCGCGATGAAGCGGGGCTCGTCGATCCGCGCGGTATCGACCCAGATATTGCCGGGGTGCGCGTCGGCGTGGAAGAAGTTGTCGCGGAACACCTGTTCGTAGAACAGCCGCACGCCCTTCTCGGCAAGATGCTTGCGATCGAGGCCGGCGGCGTCGATCGCCTCGATGTCGTCGGCGCTCACGCCACGCACGCGTTCCAGGGTCAGTGCACGCTCGGTGCTGAGCTCCCAGATCACCTCGGGCACGTAGAGGTCGATGCCGCTGGCGAAATTCCGGCGGAGCAGGCTGGCGCTAGCGCCTTCGCGCTGCAGGTCCAGCTCGTTGTCGAGCATTTTTTCCACTTCCGCCACGACTTCCAGCGGGCGGATCTTGTCGGCATTCGGGTGCCAGCGCTGGGCGAGCTCGCCCAGCGAGTGCAGCAGGTCGATATCGCGTGCGATCCGCTTGTCGATACCCGGGCGCAGCACCTTCACCACGACCTCGCGGCCATCGTGCAGCGTGGCCGCGTGCACCTGCGCGATGGACGCGGAGGCGAGCGGCACTTCATCGAACGAACCGAACAGCGTGGTGACCGGCGCCTTGAGCTCGCGCTCGATGATCGCGCGCGCCTCGGCCCCCGGGAAGGGAGGTACCTGGTCCTGCAACAGGGCGAGCTCGTCGGCGACATCGGCCGGCACGAGGTCGCGCCGTGTCGACAGCACCTGGCCGGCCTTGACGAAGATCGGGCCGAGCTCGGTCATCGCCAGGCGCAGCCGGGCCCCGCGGGGCAGGCCACGCGCATCCGCCGGAAGCTTCGGGAAGAACGGCCGGACCAGCTTCAGCGGACGGAAAAGATGCGCACCATCGACGAGTTCGTCGAGCTGGTACTTCAACAGGATCGCGGCGACGCGCAGCAGGCGCGGTGCAAGGCGCAGCGGCGTCATGCGCCACTCCCCTTGCGTGCCCGTTCCAGCCGGGCGAGTCGCGCTTCCAGGCGTTCGGTGCGTTCGCGCAGTGCATCCACGCCGTCGAGGAACGCTTCGGCTTCACCCGGTGCGACGGCGACACGGCCCTCGTCACGCAACCAGTCGGCACCGTCCTCAACGAGGTGCCTGCCGGATTCGCGCGCGTGGGCGAGGCCTTCGCGCAGCGCCTTCGCCAGGGCCACGCCCAGCGTGTCGCCAAAGGTCTTCGCGAAGGCTTCTTCGACATCCGGCGCGTACTGGCGGGCCAGCCGCTCCAGGCGACGCGCGAGCTCGGCGTCACCGGCGATATCCACCTTGCCCGGTGCGACGCCATCATCATCGCCGCGCAACGCCATCGCCAGCAGGCTGCCCGGCGAGGCCGTGACGCGCAGGCTGCCGCCGTCTTCCGGCGGGCCGACGCGCAGGCGGCCCTTCTCGACCGAGATGCGCAGTGCCAGTTCCGGACCGCTCAGGTGCACCTGCACGCTGCGGCCATCGAGCACGTCGAGGCGGGCACGGGTATCCGGATCCAGGTCGACTGCGCGGTTGAGCGCGGCCTCCATGGCGCGGCCGGCCAGGGCACGCAGGGGGCGGGGCAGGAAGCGATTCGGGCCAGCGTCGGCCGGGGAGCGATCAGGGGTCATGCCACGATTGTAGCCCGTGGCCCCGTGGACGACGTATCCACGATGTCGCGGTCAGCCCGCGCCGTCGAACCCGGCCTGGCGCCATGCCTCGAACACGGCGACCGCGACGGCATTGGAGAGGTTGAGGCTGCGGTTGCCAGGACGCATCGGCAGGCGGATGCGTTGTGGCTCGGGGATCGCGTCCAGTACGTCATCGGGCAGGCCCGCGGTTTCGCAACCGAACAGCAGGGCATCGTTTTCCGCGTACGTCACGTCGGTGTGCAGGTGCCTTCCGCGCGTGGAGAAGGCGAAGACACGTGGCTGGCCAAGGACCGCGAGGCAGCTGGCGAGATCATCGTGCACGCTGACCGGGGCGAACTCGTGGTAGTCCAGGCCCGCGCGGCGCAGCCGGGTGTCGTCCAGTTCGAAGCCCAGCGGGCGGATCAGGTGAAGGCTAGCGCCGGTGTTGGCGCAGAGGCGGATCACATTGCCCGTGTTGGGCGGAATCTCGGGTCGGAACAGGATGACATGGGGCATGCCCCCATTATGACGCCACGCGCGGGCAAACGATGCCATCCGGGGGCAGGGCGCAGCTCGGTGCCGTCAGCATGCTGATGGCGCCCGGCGCTGGCTTCGCTGCCTTGGCCAGCTGCACCGGGGCACCCTGGTAGGTGAGCATGTTGCCCAGGATCAGGCCGCAGACCAGCAGCGAAGCGACCAGCAGACCACGGAGGACGAGTAGTTCGTGTTTCATGACATCGGTTCCCTTGATGAGCGGATGAGGGGTCAGGCCATGCCGGCCAGGGTGAGGGCGCAGATCAGCATCGTCGTGGCGAGCAGGGCGGCGAGCATCGGCAGTTCGTACTTCATGGCGTTCTCCTCGAAGGATTCGGTGGGCCGGGTGGAAGTCCCGGGGCGTGCTTAGTAACGCAAACGCCGTGCCAGCCTTTTAGAGCCGGCAATCAACTGATTCGCATGAGGTTTGTCAGGTCGCGGGAAATCACGACGGTGTCCGCGGACACGACCGGCAGCCGGGCGGACACCGTCCGCGTACGTGCCGTGCGACCGATTGCGCGACATGGACCGCAACGGCTAGCCTCAGGGGAGAAACGGGCCACGGAGGCCTGGAGGAGCCGTGCATGAAGAAACGTCTCGCCCTGCTGGCCGCAGGCATGATGACCGTCGTGGGTGCCGCCGCCGCGGCCGCTCCCACCGCCGACACCATTCCCGATATCCCCTTCACCCGCTTCCAGCTGCCGAATGGCCTGACCGTGGTCGTCCACGAGGACCACAAGGCGCCTGTCGTCGCCGTCAGCATCTGGTACCACGTGGGTTCGGCGGACGAGCCGGCCGGCAAGACCGGTTTCGCGCACCTGTTCGAGCACCTGATGTTCTCCGGCTCGGAGAATCACATGGGCACGTACTTCCAGCCGTTCGAGCTGGCCGGTGCGACCGACATGAACGGCACCACGTGGTTCGACCGCACCAATTACTTTGAAACGGTACCCACCACCGCCGTCGACATGGCGCTGTGGATGGAATCCGACCGCATGGGACACCTGCTCGGTACCATCGGCCAGAAGGAGCTGGATACCCAGCGTGGCGTCGTCCAGAATGAAAAGCGCCAGGGCGAGAACCAGCCCTACGGCCGCGTGGACGAGAACATTCTGGTCAACACGTATCCGGCCAACCACGCCTATCACCACGACACCATCGGCTCCATGGCCGACCTGGATGCGGCGTCGCTGGCGGACGTGAAGAAGTGGTTCCACGATTACTACGGCGCGGCCAACACGACGCTCGTGCTCGCCGGCGACATCACCGTCGCCCAAGCGAAGGAGAAGGCTGCGAAGTACTTCGGTGACATCCCGTCCGGGCCGCCGGTACCGCGCCAGCAGGCGTGGATCACCCCGCTCGACAAGGACACCCGCGGCATCCAGCACGACCAGGTGGCGCAGCCGCGCATCCTGCGCACGTGGATCGCGCCGCAGCTGGGCAGCGACGACGCCATCGGCCTCGATCTCGCCACCACCGTCCTCGGCGGCGGCAAGACCTCGCGTCTTTACCAGCGCCTCGTCTACCAGGACAAGCTGGCTGACGATGTCAGCATCGGCATCTCCCCGTTTGCGCTGGCGAGCCAGGTCCAGCTCTCGGTCGACGTGAAGAAGGGCGTCGACCAGAAGAAAGTCGAGGCCGCGGTCGCCGATGTGCTGAAGGAATTCCTCGCCAAGGGTCCGACGGATGACGAGCTCGAGCGGGCGAAGACCATCAACCGGGCCGGCTTCGTGCGCGGGCTGGAAAAGGTCGGCGGCCGTGGGGGCGGCAAGGCCACCATCCTCGCCGAAGGCCAGGTGTATCGGAACGATCCGGGCGCCTACAAGAAGGATCTCGAGCGTGCGGAGGCGGCCACGCCGGCATCCGTGCTCGCCGCGTCCAAGGCATGGCTGGGCAAGGGCAGCTACACGCTGACCGTGCTTCCGGCCGCACCCGGCTTCGATCCGGCGGCGGAAGACAAGGCAGTAAAGGGCCTGGGCGATGCCGCGGGCCGTCCTGCCGCGGTGATGCCGCCTGAGAAAACGTACGCGGTCGAAAAGTCGGCCGTGGATCGCGCGACCGGCGTACCGTCGGTCACGACGTTCCCTGATCTCACGTTCCCGAAGCTCCAGCGCGGCAAGCTCAAGAACGGCATCGAAGTCGTGCTGGCCGAACGCCACACCATCCCGGTGACCCAGGTGCAGTTGCTCTTCAGCGGCGGCTACGCTGCCGACCAGGGCCGCAAGCTCGGTACGGCCAGCTTTACCTCGCAGCTGCTTGAAGAAAGCACGAAGTCACTGGACTCGGTCGAGGTCGCGCGCCGCAAGCAGCGGCTGGGTGCGATCGTCGCTTCCGGCTGCTCGCTGGATACCTGCAGCATCTCGCTCAACGCGCTCAATTCCGACCTGCGTCCGTCGCTGGAGCTGTTCGCGGATGTCGCGCGGAATCCCGCATTCAAGGCGGAAGACATCGAGCGCGTGCGCGGCCAGTGGATCGCCGGCATCGCGCAGGAGAAGACCGAGCCGGAGGGCCTGGCGCTGCGCACCCTTCCGCCGCTGCTGTTCGGCAAGGACCACGCCTACGGCATCCCGTTCACCGGCAGCGGCACGGAAAAGGCGATCGCCTCGCTCACCGCCGCGGACCTGGCGAACTTCCAGCGCGACTACCTGCGCCCGGATAACGCACGCATCCTCGTCGCGGGCGACACCACCCTGGCCGAGATCCTGCCGCAGCTCGACGCGGTGTTCGGTGACTGGACCCCGCCGGCCACGCCGGTGCCGAAGCGGAACGTCGGCGAAGTCGCCGTGCAGCCGAAGCCGCGCGTGTACCTGGTGAATCGCACGGACGCGCCGCAGTCGCTGATCCTCGCCGGGCTTATCGCGCCGTCGACGAAGGCGAAGGACGCGCTCGACCTCGGCATCGCCAACGGCGCCTTCGGCGGCAGCTTCACCTCGCGCCTGAACATGAACCTGCGCGAGGACAAGCGCTGGGCCTACGGCGCCGGCAGCTTCCTCCTCGATGCGCAGGGCCAGCGTCCGGTCCTGTTCTACGCGCCGGTACAGACCGACAAGACCGCGGAGTCGGCTGCGGAAATCCTCAGGGAGTCGCGCGACGTCATCGGGGCAAAGCCGCTGACGGCCGACGAAATCGCCAAGATCCGCTCGCAGCGCGTGCGTGCCCTCCCGGGCAGCTTCGAGACGACCTCGGCCGTGCTCGGCGCGATGAACGGCATCCTGATCTACGACCGCCCGGATGATTACGTGCAGACGTTGAAGTCGCGCGTCGATGCGGTCAACCAGGGCTCGGCGGAAACCGCCCTCAAGGCGGTATTGAAGCCGGATGCGTTCACCTGGGTGATCATCGGCGACCTGCGCAAGATCGAGGCACCCGTGCGTGCCCTGAACCTCGGCGAGGTCCACGTCATCGATGCCGACGGCAACCCGGTCAAGGCCGCGAAACCGGCTGGCAAGTGACTGATGGCGAAGGCGCGGGGAGAATTCTCATCGCGCCTTCGCTTCCATCGGGCTAGCATTGCCCCCGAACGCGACATGCCACCGGAGCCACCCATGCGTAAAGCCGTCCTTATCCTCATCCCCCTTGCCACGCTCGCGCTGAGCGCGTGTGACTGGGGCATCAAGCTCGATGACAAGGCGCGCAACGTGCGCACCGCGTGGAACGGCGATGTCAGCCAGTGCAAGGAGCAGGGCAAGGTCAGTGTTTCCGTCACCAGCCGCGTCGGCCCTGTCGACCGCAGCGACCTCAAGGTGCGCGACGAACTCGAAGTCCTTGCCCGCAACGAAGCCGCGAAGCTCGGTGCCGATACCGTGAAGCCGATTGGCGAGCCGCGCGATGGCTCGCAGGACTGGGGCGCCTACACCTGCGGTAGCCGCGTGGTCGGCCCGCAGGGCAACAGCGCGCCGCCTCCGCCCGCGCAGAACAGTGCGCCGCAGCAGGGCGGCTTCGAAACCGTCCCGCTGAAGAACTGATTCAAAGCATGCGCACGCCTTCGCCCGCACGCGCGGCGAAGGTCGTGGCCACCCAGTCGATGAACACGCGCACGCGCGGCGAAAGTTGCCGGTTGTGCGGGTAGAGCAGCGATACCGGGGTTTCGGTCGGCGGGTAGTCGGGTAAGACCTCGACCAGCCGGCCTTCGGCGATGTCCGCCGCGACGTTGTAATAGGGTACCTGGATCAGGCCCAGGCCTAGGCGGGCCAGCGTCTTGTTCGTCTCGGCCCCCGTCACCGTGACCACTGACGGCAGGTGCACCGTGCGCACCTGGCCCTCGACCACGAACTCCAGCGGCAGCGTGCCGCTCGTCGCCGTCGAGAAAAAACCGATCGCCGTGTGGCCCTCGAGGTCGTCGGGCGTCTGTGGCACGCCGTGCCGTTCCAGGTACTCCGGGCTGGCGAGGGTCACCTCGCGCAGCATCGCGATCCGCCGGCCGGCCATGCTGCTGTCGGCGAGGTCGCCGGCGCGTAGCACACAGTCCACGCCTTCCCGCACCAGGTCGACCCAGCGGTCGCCCTCGCCGACATGCACTCGCAGCCCCGGGTAACGCGCCAGGAATTCCGGCAGTGCGGGCAGCACGAACGTCCGCGCAAGGATGCCGTGCATGTCGACCCTGAGCAGTCCGGTCGGCCGTGCATCGGTGAACGCGGCCTCGGCGTCTTCGACGTCGGCAAGGATCGCGACGCAGCGCCGGTGGTAGGCCTCCCCATCCAGCGTGGGACTGACCTGGCGGGTGGTGCGCTGGAGCAGCCGCACGCCGAGGCGCGCCTCCAGCCGCTTGATCGCCTGGGTCACCGTGGACCGGGGCAGGTCCAGATCGGCTGCGGCAGCGGTGAAGCTCCGCCGCTCCACGATCCGGACGAACAGCCGCATGGTGTCGAACCGGTCCATGCTCATGGTTTGTTCCACCACGTGGAATAGTGATGCCCAATTTAACCTGATTATCCGCAGGCCGCCAACGCGCATCCTTTCCCTGCCCGGCAATCACGCCGGATCCGGAGATCGAGATGAACGAGCAAGCGAACAACAAGGTTGCCATCGTCACGGGCGCCTCGCGGGGTATCGGTGCGGCGGTGGCGAAGCGCCTGGCGGCGGATGGATTCACGGTCGTCGTGAACTACGCCGGCAGCGCGCAGGCGGCCGAAGCCGTGGTGAACGAGATCGTGGCGGCCGGTGGCAACGCCATCAGCGCCCAGGCCGACGTGGCGAACGCAGCGGATACGCAGCGCCTGTTCGATCGGACTGAAGAGGTCTACGGCGGTGTCGATGTGCTGGTGAACAACGCCGGCGTGATGAGCCTCGCCCCGATCGCCGAGCTGAAGGACGAAGACTTCGATCGCCTCTTCGACATCAACGTGAAGGGCAGCTACAACACGATGCGCCAGGCCGCGAAGCGCCTGCGCCGCGGTGGCCGCATCATCAATTTCTCATCCAGCGTCGTGGGGCTGCTCCAGCCGACCTATGGCCCCTATGCGGCCACCAAGGCCGCGATCGAAGCCACGACGATGGTGCTGGCGCGTGAGCTGCGCGGCCGCGAGATCACGGTGAACGCCGTCGCCCCTGGCCCGACCGCGACGGAGCTGTTCCTCAACGGGAAGTCCGACGAGCTGGTGAGCCACCTCGCGAAGCTTTCGCCGCTCGAGCGCCTCGGCACGCCCGAAGACATCGCTGCGGCGGTCGCCTTCCTCGCCGGTCCCGACGGTGCCTGGATCAATGGCCAGGTGCTGCGTTCCAACGGCGGCATCATCTGACCCGCACCGCGACCAGGAGACCTCCCCATGAAGCAGATCATCCTCATCACGGGCGCTTCCAGTGGCTTCGGCCTGCTCACCGCGCGCGCCCTCGCCGATGCTGGCCACACCGTCTACGCGAGCATGCGTGACGTCGCCGGCCGCAACCACGCGCAGGCCGAGGCCGTGCTCGCCGAAGCGCGCGAGCGCAAGGTCGACCTCCGCGTCGTCGAGCTGGACGTGACCTCCGACGACTCGGCGAAGGCCGCCATCGCGACCGTCGTGCAGGAAGCCGGCCGCCTCGATGTCCTCGTGCACAATGCCGGCCACATGGTCTTCGGCCCGGCCGAAGCCTTCACCGCCGAACAGTACGCCCAGCTTTACGACGTGAACGTGCTCGGCACGCAGCGGGTGAACCGCGCGGCGCTGCCCGTGATGCGCAAGCAGGGCAAGGGGCTGCTGCTCTGGGTGTCGTCCAGTAGCACGCGCGGTGGTACCCCGCCGTTTCTCGCCCCGTATTTCGCGGCGAAGGCGGCCATGGATTCACTGGCGGTCAGTTACGCCGGTGAACTCACGAAGTGGGGCATCGAAACCTCGATCATGGTGCCGGGCGCCTTCACCAAGGGCACCAACCACTTCGCCCATTCGGGCAAGCCTTCCGATACCGCGATTGAAGCGGAGTACATGGATGGCCCGTACGCCGGCATGCCCGATCGCATCCTCAAGGGCCTGGCTTCGCTCGAACCCGCCGATGCGGACGCTGGCGTGGTCGCCACGAAGATCGTGGAAGTGGTCGACATGCCGTTCGGCAAGCGTCCGTTCCGCGTGCATGTGGATCCCTCGCAGGATGGCGCGGAAATCGTCAACGGCGTGGCCGACCGCGTGCGCCGCGAGTTGTTCTACCGCGCGGGCATTGATGAGTTGCTGACGCCGGTGGGCTGAGCCTCGACGTGTGGTTGTGGGAGCGCGCTTGCGCGCGATGGGGTGTCCAGCAAGCACCCATCGCGTGCAAGCACGCTCCCACAACAAGCTCCCACAAGACGCTCCCCGGGCTTACGGCGCGTAACGCGTAAACACCAGGTCGTGGTCTTTCACATTGGCCTTGTGGCACCCAAGACAGGTCTGGTGCTGGGCCAGGTCGACCGGCTTGCCATCGATGAAGCGGCCGAAGCCCCAGCCGCCCGACGCGGCGTACCTCTTCGAGTCCTTCACCATCACCTGCACCGTCGTCGCCGCCCCGGGCACGAACGCCGGGGCAAACTCCTTCGACTGCACGTGCTTCCACGCCAGCTTGACCAGGATCGAACCGTCGGGGAACGGCAGCGTCCCCTCGCGATACGCCTTGATGGCAATGTCGTTGCCGACCACGACGCGCAGCTCATCCAGTGGCGGGGTTTCATGCGCGGGCGCGATGAACTCCCAATGCCGGTAGCCCTCAGGGACGGTCACCCCATAGAGCGGTGATTTCGCCGGCGTATCCGCCGTAGCCGCCAGCGTCACCGCCGTCGCGAAGGAGCCGGCGGCGATGGCGAACAGCGCGACGAGCGAACGCGTCACGAGAGCTTGTCCACGTCGATGATCGCCTGGGCAAAGGCCTGCGGAGCTTCCTGCGGCAGGTTGTGGCCGATGCCGCCAGTGATCGTGCGGTGCGCATACTTGCCGGTGAACTTCGCCGCGTACTGGGCCGGTTCCGGATGCGGTGCGCCATTCGCGTCGCCTTCCATGGTGATGGTGGGTACGCCGATGGTCGGCCCCTGCGCGAGCCTGGCCTCCAGCGCGTCGTACTTCGCCTCGCCCTCGGCCAGGCCCATGCGCCAGCGGTAGTTGTGGATCACCAGCGCGACATGGTCCGGGTTGTCGAACGCGGCCGCGCTGCGGTCATACGTCGCGTCGTCGAAATCCCATTTTGGCGAGGCCAGCTTCCAGATCAGCTTGTTGAAGTCATGCCGGTTCTTGTCGTAACCCTCGCGACCACGCTCGGTCGCGAAATAGAACTGGTACCACCACTGCAGCTCGGCCTTCGGCGGCAGCGGCTTCTTGCCGGCTTCCTGGCTGCCGATGAGATAGCCGCTGACCGACACCAGTGCCTTGACCCGCTCGGGCCACAGCGCGGCGACGATATCGGCGGTGCGTGCGCCCCAGTCAAAGCCGGCGATCGTTGCCTTCTTGATCTTCAACGCGTCCATCAGGTCGATGATGTCCGTGGCGAGCGCTGCAGGCTGCGCATTGCGCGGGGTGGAAGCGTCGACGATGTGCGTGCTGCCGTAACCACGCAGGTACGGGATGATGACGCGATAGCCCTTCGCGACGAGGACCGGCGCCACGTCGACGAAGCTATAGATGTCGTACGGCCAGCCATGCAGGAGGATCGCGACCGGGCCCTTCGCCGGGCCCATGTCGACGTAACCGACATCGAGCGCTCCGGCGCGGATCTGCTTTAGGGGCGGGAAGCTGTTGGTGCCGCCAGATGGCTGCGCAGCGCCCATGCCGGTCGCGGCACCACCACCGATGGCGGGCGACGCGGGCGTAGCGTCGGCGAGGGTGGCAAAGCCCAACGGGCCGACGGCCATGGCCATCGCGCTTACGCCGAGGAACCGGCGGCGGGAAAAGGTATGTTCTGAAGACATGGTGATTCTCCGTTAACGCAGTGACTTGAAGGCGGCGCGGAGCTCTTCGACGAAGAGCTGGGGCTGTTCCCACGCGGCGAAATGGCCGCCCTTGTCGGCTTCATGGAAGTAATAGAGCGACGGGTAGGCGCGCTGTGCCCAGCTCTTCGGCGCGCGGTAGATCTCGTAGGGGAAGACGGTGATCGCGACCGGTACCTTGATCTCGCGGGTCTTCTGCGTCTCGGAACTGAAGTTGTTGTTATTGTTTTCCCAGTAGAAGCGCGAGGCCGATGCGCCCGTATTGGTCAGCCAGTAGAGGCTGATGTCATCGAGCATTTCATCGCGGGTGAGCACGCCATCGGGGTGGCCGCGGTTATCGGCCCACTGCACGAACTTCTCGTACATCCATGCCGCTTCGCCCGCGGGTGAATCGGCAAGCGGGTAACCGATGGTCTGCGGACGCGTCACCATCATCGCGCCGTAGGCCGCATTGCGCCCGAAGAACATGCTGAGTGAATCGAAGGCGCGCTTCTCGTCCGGCGCCAGGCCAGCCGGTGCCGGGTCGCCGCCGAAGATGGGCTTCACCAGTTCCGGTGGGATCGTCGCCGGCATGTTCAGGTGGATGCCGAGCAGGCCGGCAGGTGCCTGGCGGGCGAGTGCATCGGAGATCACCGAACCATGGTCGCCGCCCTGCGACACATAACGCGTGTAGCCCAGGCGATGCATCAGCGTGTCCCATGCCTTCGCGACACGATCCGGACCCCAGCCGGTACCCTTCGGCTTGCCGGAGAAGCCGTAACCCGGAATCGCGGGGATCACCACGTCGAACGCATCTTCCGCCTTGCCGCCGTGCGCGGTGGGATTGACGAGCGGATCGATGGTCTTCAGGAATTCGATCGGCGAACCGGGCCAGCCGTGGGTGAGGATCAGCGGGAGTGCATTCGGGTTCTTCGAGCGGACATGGATGAAATAGATATCCACGCCGTCGATCGTCGTGACGAATTGCGGGAGCTTGTTGAGCTGGGCCTCGAACTTGCGCCAGTCATAGCCCTTGCCCCAGTACTGCACCAGCGCCTGCACCTTCGCAAGCTGGATGCCCTGGGAATCATCGTCCACCGTCTCCTTGTCGGGCCAACGCGTATCGGCGATGCGCCGCTTGAGGTCGGCAAGCGCCTTGTCAGGCACGTGCGCGTGGTAAGGGCGGATCGAGGTGTCGTCCGTGGCGGACGCGCGGGTGTCCTGGGCATGGGATAGCCCGGAGGCTCCCAGCAGGACAAGGCCCAGCGCGAGGGTGGCTGCACGCATCGGTGTTCTCCATGAATGATGAAGCACAGATCACAGCAGACCCCATGAAGGTAGGCGATTGCACCTTGGTATCGACACATACCAACGTATGGACGTGGGCTGCGACGGACGTGCAGGGCGTGGGTTAGGCGATTCCTATCGTGTATGGCACGACGCACGCGTATGCAGTGCGCGTCTATACTCGCGGCACGGCTGCGCTCTCGCAGCGATCAGGGAGATTCCATGTCGAAGGTGCGCATCGCAGGGTTCAACGTTTCGATGGATGGCTATTCGGCCGGACCGAACCAGGGCCTCGAAAACC
Organism: Luteibacter sp. NPDC104163; assembly: GCF_055584245.1. Taxonomy (NCBI): domain Bacteria; kingdom Pseudomonadati; phylum Pseudomonadota; class Gammaproteobacteria; order Lysobacterales; family Rhodanobacteraceae; genus Luteibacter; species Luteibacter sp. NPDC104163. The sequence goes on along the minus strand of NZ_JBVJMK010000009.1, from coordinate 6,505 downwards.
CGCTGGGCGTAAACGGCCCGGACATCTTCCAGTGGTTTTTCCCGACCCGCATGTTCAGCGAGATGATCGGAAAGGTTGGCGGCGAAACCGGGCCGGACAACGATTTCGCTTATCGCGCGATGGACGGCTTCGGGGCGTTCATCCTCGGCCGCAACATGTTCGGTCCGATCCGTGGTGAATGGCCGGACGACGAATGGAAAGGCTGGTGGGGCGATAACCCGCCCTATCACGCGCCGACCTTCATCCTGACGCGCTATCCGCGCGATTCGATCGAAATGGAAGGCGGCACGACCTTCCACTTCGTCACAGGCGGAATCGAAGAGGCGTTACAGCGCGCGCGTGACGCCGCGGGTGACAAGGACATCAAGATTGGCGGCGGCGTGTCCACCGCCAGGCAGTACATCGAGGCGGGGCACGTCGACGAAATGCACCTCGCGATCGCACCCGTCGTCATGGGGCAGGGCGAGGCGCTGTTTGCCGGCCTCGATCTGCGTGCCATGGGCTACAAGACTATCGAGCACGTGCCAACGGCACGCGCCACGCATGTGGTGCTGGCGCGCGACTGAAGCCCGCCTATGCGCGTCTACCCCGCGGGCTTCACAGCGGGGTCGAGGAAGCGCCCGACGACCTCGGGCAGCATCGGGTCGACAGCGAGCGTGTAATGCGTCGTGTCGGGCAGGATGGCGAGCGCGTTGGCGGGTCGCTTCGATCCATCGAGGCCGGCATCGCGCTGGCCGCCTCCCAGGGCCTTCCAGAATGCGACCATGTGTTCCGGGTGGATCGCGTCGGCGTCGGCATACACCAGGAGTGTGCGCATCCGAAGCTTTGCGACGTCCGCGCTCCAGTCGAAGGGGCGGCTGGTCATGTCACCGACCTTCATGAACAGCCGGGTCCAGTCGACGTCGGGATACGCCTTGCCTAAAGGCGAGGCCTTGACGCCGGGCCCGATCGTGGCGGCGTTGCCTTCCATCTGTTTGAACGCCGCCACGGCTTCCGGATAAAAGCCGTCCTGGCTCATCGTCACCGACACCAGCACCAGCCGGTCAACGACGTCAGGATGGCGGATGGCGGTCTGTAGGGCGACGGAGCCGCCGAGCGAATAGCCCATCACGTCGGCCTTGCCGAGCTTCAGCTGACGGATGAGCGCCGCGATGTCATCAGCCATCGTTTCGCTGCGCAGCGGCCGGTCCGTATCGGGCGTACGCCCGTGCCCCTGGAGATGGACGGCGATGACCTGGCGATGCCTGGCCAGCTCGTCCAGGTTGCTTCCGAAACTGCCCGGGTCGATGCCGCCGTGTAGCAGGATGAGCGGCTTGCCGATGCCATGCACGCTGTAAAAAAGATGCTGGCCATTGACGTCGGCAAAGTGCTCGCCGCCCGCAACGGCAGGAGCCGTCGTAGCGCGGACGGGGAGAACGGCAGCCAACACAGCGGTCGCCGCGGCAGTCTTCAGGAAATCACGTCTCAGCATGTCGTCGTCATCCCTTCCCTATGCCGCGGCAGCGGTGTGATTAGTGGCGTGAAGCGAGCAAAGCATCCAGCTGCGCGAACTGCTCGGGCAGGCCTTCTGCCGAACCGGCGAGGGCTTCTTCAAGCGCTGCCGTGGTGGGGTAAAGCTCGTGCAGGGTGACCAGCGTCCTGTCGCCCTGGGCTTCGAACGTCACCGTGGTCACGGCGCCATCGGGGCTTTCTTCGTTCGTCCAGACCATACGCTTGTTCGGCGTCACGTCGCTGTATGTGCCGAAGAACGTCATCGGTTGGTCGAAGTTGGGGTGGCGGAATGTAAGGCGATACTTGCCACCCGTGCGAATGTCCATCTCGCATGACTCAAGCGACATGCCCACCGACTTCGGTACCCACCACGTCTTGAACAGGTCAGGCGTACTCCATGCCTCGAACACGATATGCACCGGCGCATCGAACGTCCGCGTCACGAGCATCTCGCGGTCGCCCCTGCGTTGGACATCGGTGCGGTTCGTGGCGCGGCCACCTTCATTCATCACGCTCATCTGCCCTCTCCTCGCGTTTCAGCTGGTCAACGATCTGGTCGAGCGCATCGAAACGTGCGCTCCAAAGCTGGCGGTGCTGCTCGATCCAGCCGGCCTCTTCTTCGAGGCGACGTGGTCCGAGCTTGCAGGTACGGACGCGCCCCACCTTCTCCGTGGTCACCAGCCCCGCCTGCTCCAGGACGCTCACGTGCTTCTTCATGCCCGTGATCGTCATCCGGAACCGCTGGGCGAGATCGCTGATCGACGCGTGTGAATCCCCGAGCTGTTCCAGGACGCCCCGCCGGGTGACATCGGACAGGGCGGCGAACGTGGCATCGAGGCGAGCTTGATACTGAACCATGTGGTTCACTGTATGCCGCCGATCGAGGCTCTGCAAGTGGCCCCGCACCAGGAAACCTGAACTCTGGAAAATTCTGCATATTGATAATACAGAAATGAACTATATACTTATGGTGTAACCGAGCCACAGGCCGTTCCCATGAGTGACTTCGCCCCCACCGAAGCGCGGATCCACAACACCATCAAGAAGTACCCCGCCTTCCCCCGGGAGCCGGCGGTGCTCGTTCGCCTGGTCAAGCACCTCTACAAGGAGGTGCACGACGAGGCCAACGGTGTGATGAAGCCGTACGGCCTGAATCACCCCGAGTACAACATCCTGATGATGCTGTACGGAGCGGCGGGCAATGCCCTGAATCCCTCGCAGCTGGCCGATGCGGCGGGCGAGAAGCTGGCCAATGTCACCCGCCTCACGACTCGCCTGTGCGACATGGGCTACATCGCCCGCGCCGCCAGCGATGACGACCGCCGCAAGATCGAGCTCACGCTCACCCCGGCCGGCGTGGACCTTATCGAGAGCTTCCTGCCCGACATCGTCACGCTGCTGCACCGGCAGACGCGCAACCTTAGCCGTGACGAGCAGAACCTCCTCGAGGGCCTGCTGAAGAAGATGCTTGCCGGGTTCGGGGAGTAAGCGGGCGCCGCCATGTCTGCCGTGAATCCCACCGCCACCGCCACCACGCCGGCCACGCGCCAGGTCGTGGTGGAGACCCTGCGCGAGGAGGCCTCGATCTGGCTCTTCGTGGTGAAGACGCTGGTCGCGTTCTTCGCCGCGGGCTGGCTGGCCATGCGCTTCGACCTGCCGGCGCCGTCCACCGCGATGCTGACCACGATCATCGTGGCCAACCGGCAGTCGGGCATGGTGCTGGCGAAGAGTTTCTACCGTGCGATCGGCACGGTGGGCGGTGCGACGGCGGCTATCGCGATCGTCGCGTCGTTCCCGCAGCAGCGGGATCTGTTCCTCGTCGCGCTCTCGTTGTGGATCGGTGTCTGCGCCGGTGGCGCCACGCTTTACCGCAACTTCAAATCCTATGCCTTCGTGCTGGGCGGCTACACCGCAGCGATCGTCGCCATCCCGGTCATCGACAACCCGCCGGGCGTGTTCGACTCCGCCGTGGCGCGCCTCTCCGAAGTGTTGCTCGGGCTGCTGGTCAGCGGCGTCGTGAACGATGTGGTCTTCCCGAGCCGCATGCGCGACGTGCTGCGCCGCTCGGCGCGCGAACAGTTCGCGCACTTCCTCAACTTTGTCCGCGGTGCCACGGAAGGGTCGATCCCGCGCGAAGCCATGGAAAACGCGCACCTTCGCTTCGTGCGCGATGCGGTGACGTTGGAAAACCTGCGCAGCTCCGTGATCTTCGAGGACGCGGAAGCGCGTGCCCGCAGCAACCACCTGCGCCTGTTCAACCAGCGCTTCATGGCGGCTTCCACGAGCTTCCAGTCGTTGCACCACCTGGTGAACCGGCTGAAGCGGGCGAAGCGCGATCTCGCCGCCGATACGCTGGTCCGCTTGTACGCGCCGATCGGTGATGCCCTGCATGTGCCCATCGAAGCGGGCATGGCCGCGCGCGTCCTGTTGCCCCGCCTGGCCGATGCGCGTGCGGCCATGCGTGCGCAGCGCCCGCTGCTTCGCGCCTCGCTCAGCGACGTCCAGGACATCCGCGACTACGATACCGGCGCCTCGCTGCTGATGCGCTTTGCCGACGAGCTACACGCCTACGTCGACGCTGCTGCCTCGCTCCAGGCGCCCCGCATCGTCGGCGGCACGGCCGAGCGCGTGCGCTTCGACCGTGGCAACGACTGGCTCGGCGCGGGGCTGGCCACGTTCCGCACCACCCTGACCATGCTGGTACTCGGCCTGTTCTGGATCGCGAGCGCGTGGCCGATGGGGTCGAGCGCGATGCTCCTGGCCACCATCTTCGCCGGTCTCTTCGCGACGACACCCAATCCCACCCGCGTCACGTGGATCGTCATGCTCGGCTACCTCAGCGGTATGGCCATGGGCTTCATCTGCGAATTCTTCGTGCTTACCCAGGTGGATGGCTATCCGCTGCTCGTAGCCGGTATCGCCCCGTTCCTTGCGGTGGGGTTGGTCATGATGATGAGCCGGAAGCTGGGGTCGTTCGGCCTGGGCTGGTCGATGGGCCTGGCCTACATCCTTGCGCTGAAGAATGTGCAGACCTACGACCCGGCGCATTTCATCAACGATGCCATCGCCCAGGTCGTCGGGCTCGGCGCCGCGGCCGTCTCGTTCGTGGTCATCCCGCCGGCGATCGGCAGTGCGTGGCTGCGCCGCCGCCAGCTGACGCGGTTGCGCGGCCAGGTGGCGCTGGCCGCGGAGGCGCCCTTGCCCGGCCTGCGCCACCGCTTCGAGAGCGTGAACCACGACCTCTTCAGCCAGGTCGTCGCGCAAACGCAGCCTGGTAGCGCGGATTCCCGTGCGCTCGTGGCGTGGGCACTGGCGGTGCACGAGACCGGCCGTGCGCTCATCGAGTTGCGCCACGACATGGCCCGCCGCGACATACCCTCCACGCTGCTGCCCTACCTGCAGGAAGCCCTGCGCGCGCTGGCGCGCTTCTATGAGAAGCCGGACCCGGCGGGCTACCTGCTGGCGCGCGACGCCGTGGCCACGGCCATCGCCAGCGTCGGCGAACACGACGGGCAGGCCCACCTGCTCGAACACCTGCACCTCGTCCGCATGGCGCTGCTCGATGGCGAATCCGTCCTCGCCGCGTACATGCCTTCCGCTCCGCTTGCCAAGGAAATCGTCCATGCCTCGTGAGATTGCGCTCGGCGACGCCCTCGTACCGGGGTTGCTCGTCCTTTTCGTCCTGGCCCTGCTGGCCCTGTGGATCCTGGATTCGCTGGCGGGCCGCTTCGGCCTCTATCGCCTTGTGTGGCACCCGCCGCTGTTCCGCCTGGGCGTGTTCGTCTGTGTCTTCGGCGCGTTTGCGCTGTTCCTTATCTGAGTGATGCCGTCATGAAACTCACCACGATCCTCCGCTTCGCCATCACCGCCGCCGTCATCGTCGTCGCGGCGTTCGTCGGGCACGCGTTGTGGAAGCACTACATGTATTCGCCCTGGACCCGCGATGGCCGTGTGCGCGCGGAGATCGTGCGCATCGCCCCCGACGTGGCGGGCCTGGTCACCGACGTCCAGGTCATCGACAACCAGACGGTGAAGAAGGGTGACCTGCTGTTCGTCGTGGACAAGGCGCGTTACATCAACGCGCTGAACCAGGCGAAGGCCAACCTGCACGCCGCTGAAGCCGCCGCACGCGCGTCGGGCGCCAACATCAACGCAGCCGCTGCGAGCGCGCAGCAGAGCCGCTCGAACTTCGAGATGTATGCCGCGCAGTCCGACCGTCGGCAGAAGCTGATCAACAACGTGATCTCGGCGGAAGACAAGGCCAATGCGCTCGCCGCGGCGAATGCTGCCAAGGCGGGCTGGCAGGCTGCACAGGCGAGCACGAAGCAGGCCTCGGCCGCGCAGGAGCAGGCGCTCGCCGCCGTCGCCCAGGCCGAGGTGGAAGTGGCCGCCGCGCAGCTCAACCTCGATCGCACCGACGTGCGCGCGCCGGTGGATGGTTATGTCACCAACCTGGATGTCCGCGTCGGCGATTACGCCAGTGCCGGCACGGCGCGCCTTGCGCTGATCGACAGCCACTCGTACTGGATCTACGGCTATTTCGAAGAAACCAAGCTGCCTGGCCTGCGCATCGGCGATCCGGTCGACATCCGCCTCATGAGCGGCGGCGTGCGCCTGCGGGGCAAGGTCGAGAGCATCGCTCGCGGTATCACCGATGCGGACAACCCGACCGGCAGCGACATGCTGGCCGACGTGAACCCGACCTTCAACTGGGTGCGCCTGGCCCAGCGCGTGCCGGTGCGCGTGCGGATCGACGCGAGCCATTTGCCGCAGGGTACGGTGCTGGCGGCGGGCATGACGGCGACGCTCGTTGTTCATCCGTCGCAAGCCGAGCAGGTCGCAGTTCGCTAAGCCGGTCTCGGGCGGCGAATGCTGTTGTGGGGGCGGGGGGGGGGGGGGGGGGGGGGGGGGGGGGCGCCCCACCCCCCCCCCCCCCCCCCCCCCCCCCCGGGGGGGGGGGGGGGGGGGGGGGCCCCCCAGGCCCCCCCCCCCCCCCCGCGCGCAGGCGGTGGAA